>VBCL01000077.1:0-4116 GCA_005888865.1 Betaproteobacteria bacterium
TCGTCACGGCTACACGCTCGGCGGCAGGCTCGGCATCCTCGCCTCGCGGCCGGCGCCGGTGCAAGTCCACTACATGAGCTTCCCCGGGACCCTCGGCTTCGACGCGATCGACGAGCTGATCGCCGACGCCGAGGTGATCCCGCCGGATGACGAGCGGTTCTTCCACGAGCGCGTGCGCCGCCTGCCGCGATGCTATTACGTCAACGACAGCCGCCGCGGGCTGCCCGCGCCGGCGCCGCGCAGCGCGCACGGCCTTCCGGAGGATGCGCTGGTGCTGGCATGCCTCAACCAGAGCCACAAGCTGCGCCGGCCGCTTTTTGCGACGTGGCTTGCCGCATTACGCGCTCGCGACGACGCGGTGCTCTGGCTTCTTTCGGGAACCGCCCGCATGCAGCGCAATCTGCGCGTCGAGGCCGAGCGCGCGGGCATCGCGCCGGAGCGACTGATCTTCGCGTTTCCGGTCGCGCAGGACGCGCACATCGCGCGTCTCGCTTGCGCGGACCTGGCACTCGATACGCTGCCCTACGGCTCGCATACGACAGGCTGCGACGCGTTGTGGGTGGGCGTGCCGATGCTGACGTGTCGCGGCAAGACCTTTGCGGGCCGGGTGGGCGCGAGCCTTCTCGAGGCTGCCGGCCTGTCCGAGCTGATCGCGGATTCGCCGGAGGAATACGGTGCACGCCTGCAGGAGCTGGTTGCGAAGCCGGCGCGCCTCACGGAATACCGGGATTATCTCGAGCGCACGCGCGGGCGGAACCCGCTTTTCGACACGGCGGCCTTCACGCGCGACTGGGAAGCGCTGCTTCTCGAGATCTACGACGAGGCGGTCGCCCGCTCGATCAGCTCGATCTTGTAGCCGTCGGGATCTTCGACGAACGCAATGACCGTCGTCCCGCCCTTCACGGGCCCGGCCTCGCGCGTGACCTTTCCGCCGTATTTGGCAACCGAGTTGCGTACGGCATCGCACGCCGCGGCGGCGTTTGGCACCTCGACGGCCACGTGGCCGTATCCGCTGCCAAGTTCGTACTTGTCTACGCCGTAGTTGTAGGTCAGTTCCAGCACCGCGTGCTCGGATTCGTTGCCGTAGCCGACGAAGGCGAGCGTGTACTTCTGCTCCGGGCGATCGGTCGTGCGCAGCACCTTCATGCCCAGCACGTTGGAATAGAAGCGAATCGAGCGCTGAAGGTCGCCGACGCGCAGCATGGTGTGCAGGATTCTCATGGTCTCGGCCTAAAATTCCATCAACTCGTAGTCTTCCTTGCGCGCGCCGCAATCCGGACACGTCCAGTTCGGCGGCACATCCTCCCACTTGGTCCCGGGCGGAACACCGGTGTCGGGGTCGCCCAGGGCTTCATCGTAGATGTGGCCGCAGATCAGGCACATGTATTTCTTCATCGGAGCGTAAAGAGGTGCGTATGGGGTAGAATCCAATTCTATCAAGTTCATCGGGGCCGGACTGCCGCGTGAGACGTTCCCGGCCACACCGCCGCCCGTTCTCTCCATTTTCGTTTGCCCCCGCTGTCCGCCGTCTCCAAGCAACTCGCGTCCCATGTCTTCCACCGCCGATCCGACAGCCGACTTCCCGCCGATCGTGCTGACCTTCGCTGCCTCCGACCCGAGCGGCGGTGCCGGCATGCAGGCCGACATCCTGACGCTGGCCAGCATGGGCTGCCACCCACTGTCGGTGCTGACGGCCATCACGGTCCAGGACACGCTCGGCGTCGAAGGACTCCAGCCCCTCGATGCGGAGTGGGTTGCCGATCAGGCGCGCTGCCTCCTCGAAGACATGCCGGTGGACGTGTTCAAGATCGGTGTACTCGGCAGCGTCGAGAACATCACCGCGATCGCCGAGATCCTGTCCGATTATCCGGATGTCCCGCTCATCCTCGATCCGATCCTCGCGTCGGGCCGCGGCGATGAGCTGGCGAGCGACGAGATGCTCCAGGCGCTGCGCGAGCTCCTGCTGCCGCGCACACTGATCCTGACGCCCAACAGCACCGAGGCGCGGCGGCTCGCCGACGCCGAGGATGACGAGGAGCCATCGCTTGCAGCATGCGCGCAGTGCCTCGTCCAGGCGGGTTGCGAGTACGTGCTCATCACCGGCACGCACGAGCCGACGCCGCAGGTCGTCAATACGCTCTACGGCAAGGCCGGCGTGGTGCGAAGCGACAGCTGGGAGCGGCTACCCGGCAGCTACCATGGGTCGGGCTGCACGCTCGCCTCCGCGATTGCGGCGATGATCGCCAACGGGCTCGACCTGCCCGAAGCGGTACGCGAGGCCCAGGAATACACCTGGAACACGCTGGCCAAGGCATATCGGCCGGGGATGGGCCAGTTCCTGCCCGACCGGCTCTTCTGGGCGCGCGACGAGGAGTCCGAGCCCCCGGTCGGCGAAGATCACGCGCCACGTTCGTCGAACCTGCACCGGCATTGATGGCTTCGTCACCGCTGACCCTGGCGCGGCCGGCGATCGCCGGCCTTTATGCGCTGACGCCGGATCTGCTCGATACCGACGTTCTGGCCGAGCGCGTCGCCGCGGCGATTTCCGGGGGAGCGACCGCGATCCAGTATCGCAACAAGCTCGCCTCGCCGCCGCTGCAGCGCGCGCAGGCGCTTGTGCTGCGCGATCTGTGCAGCAGCGCGAATGCGATCTTCATCGTCAACGACGATGTCGATCTCGCCTACGCCGTCGACGCTGACGGCGTGCATCTTGGCCGCGAGGACGCGCCGCTGGCGCGGGCGCGGCAGCGGCTCGGACGCGCGGCGATCATCGGCGCGTCGTGCTACGACTCGCTCGAGCGTGGTGCGGCCGCGGTGGAGGCCGGTGCGGACTACATCGCGTTCGGCAGCTTCTTCCCGTCGGTGGTCAAGCCCGAGGCGGTCCCCGCGAAGCCGTCGCTGCTGACGGCCGCAAAGGCGCGCTGGAACGTCTCGGTGGTTGCGATCGGCGGCATCACGGCCGCCGCGGCGTCGACACTGATCGCCGCGGGAGCCGACGCGCTCGCGGTCATCACGGCGGTGTTCGAGGCGCCCGACGTTGCGACGGCGGCCCGGACCTTCCGCGAGGCGTTCACGGCAGGACAGGCACCGGCGCGGCAGCGCTCCGGCACCTGAGCGCATTCGCTTCACCCGTATCGTGAGCCGGAACGCGGATCTCTTCGCCCGGGCGCAGCGCACGATTCCTGCAGGCGTCAATTCGCCGGTGCGCGCGTTTCGCTCGGTCGGTGGCACGCCGCGCTTCTTCTCCCGCGGCGAAGGTGCGTACCTGTGGGACGCCGATGGCAAGCGCTACATCGACTACGTCGGCTCATGGGGACCGGCGATTCTCGGCCACGCCCATCCCGACACGGTCCGCGCGGTGCAGGAGACCGCACGCGACGGGCTTTCGTTCGGCGCGCCGACGGAAGGCGAGATCGAGATCGCGGAGACGCTGTGCGCTTTGCTGCCGTCGATCGAGATGGTGCGCCTGGTGAGCTCGGGGACCGAAGCGACCATGTCGGCGCTGCGGCTCGCACGCGGTTACACCGGGCGGCCGAAGATCGTGAAGTTCGAAGGCTGCTATCACGGCCACGGCGACAGCTTGCTGGTCAAGGCGGGCTCGGGGGCGCTCACCTTCGGCCAGCCCTCGTCGGCCGGCGTGCCGCCGTCGATCGCCGGCGAGACGCTGGTGCTCACCTACAACGATCTCGACGACGTCGCCGCGGCGTTCAAGGCGCATCCCGACGAGATCGCCGGCGTGATCGTCGAGCCGGTCGCAGGCAACATGAACCTCATCGCGCCGCGGCCTGGATTCCTGCAGGGCTTGCGCGAGCTCTGCGATCGGTACGGCGCGGTGCTGATCTTCGACGAGGTGATGACCGGCTTCCGCGTGCATCTGCGCGGCGCGCAGGGCCTTTACAACGTGACGCCCGATCTCACCACGCTCGGCAAGGTTATCGGAGGCGGGATGCCGGTCGGTGCGTTCGGAGGCAAGCGCGCGATCATGCACAAGATCGCGCCGCTGGGACCGGTGTATCAGGCGGGTACGCTATCGGGCAATCCCGTCGCAGTGGCGGCGGGGCTCTCCACGCTGAAGGCGATCCAGGCGCCCGGATTCTACGAGCGCCTGTCCGAGCG
>VBCL01000077.1:4233-17748 GCA_005888865.1 Betaproteobacteria bacterium
ACGCCGGCGTGTACCTGGCGCCGAGCGCGTACGAGGCGGGATTCGTGTCGGCGGCACACACGGCCGCGGATGTCGAGGAGACGGTGCGGTTGGCGGCCGAGGCGTTGGGCAAGTCCTGATACCGCGCCAAACCGTGGACCGGGGTCTGCTTGACCGGCCCGACTCATACCCAATAAAATATATATTCATTGGGTATAAAGAAAGTTGAGTCCATACCCAATGCAAAATGGAAACATTGGGTATGAATCCCCGCCCTCTCTTCGACAGACACGAGCCAGCCTTTCGGTCGCAGTACGCCGAGCTCAAGGAGCGCGCCCGGTACGCTGGACCATTGCTTGCAGGGTCACCTGGTACGCTCGCTCGCCGCTCCCCCAATCCGGGAGGGCGGGACTACTGGTATCGCGTCTACTATGGATCGCCGGGCAAGCAGGCGGAACAGTTCGTCGGGTCTGTCGACGATGCGGAAGCGCAAGAGGCGATGCGCGAGCGCATGGCATTCGCAGCTTGGATGCAGGCGCAGGTCGTCGCGTTGCGCAAGCTCGGATTCCAGGTTGCCGACAAGAAGGTGGCCCGCGTCCTGGTCGAGCTCCACAATCACGGTGCGTTCGCCGCAGGACTTACCATGGTCGGCACAATCGCCCATATGGCGTGGCTCAACGAGCTCGGGGCGCGGGCAGTAGCGACCGGCACGCAGGACATCGATTTCGCGGCGCGTATTCCACTCAAGCTTGCGGCAGCTCTGCCTTTCCGCCAGACGCTTGCAGCGACGGGACTCCCCTTCGTCAAGGTGCCGAACCTGCCCTCGTCCAAGCCGTCGACCTCCGTCAAGCTGCGCGGCGCCGACGCGCTACGTGTCGACCTGCTCGCGCCCGGCAGAGCGCTCGGGCAAACTATCGCGGTACCCCAGCTCGATTGGCACGCGCAAACGGTCCCCTTCTACGATTACATGCTGGAGGACTCCGAACACGCGGCGATGCTCGCCGGCGGGCAATGCATCCCCGTGCGATTGCCCCAGGCCGCGCGTATGGTTTGGCACAAGCTGTATTCGAGCACGCAGCGAGCCGGTAGCCGCGAAAAGGCGTCGAAGGACCGGCAACAGGCAGCGACTCTTGCAGCAATCCTGGTCGATGATCAGCCGGGGACGCTGGAGCAGGGCTGGCGGGCTGCGCCGCGAGCGATGCGCCAGCCGATTCACGTCTTGAAGATGTCGTTGCTCGAGCAGCTTGCGGCCCACCCTCAGGCGCGCGAAGCCGTGGCAGAGTGCTTGAAATAGCCGACGAAGACGAACCGGTGCCGTTGCGTTGAAGCAAGAGCTCCGCGGGGCGCTCCGAGAACGCCTCGAGGAGACGGGCTACCCTGGCGCGTAGCTTAGGGACGAGGCGCGGCGGCGGCGTGCTGCTGGGCGGCACTCCCCGCCGCAAGCGCCGCCCGGGTTGCTTGCAGATAGCCGCTGCCGAACTGCGCATCCGGCTCGAGATAGCACCCTTCGCCCCATTCGTTCCAGGCGTTGATGAACACGATGCGCTCTTCCGCGGGTCGCATCTGCCGCGTCTGCGCGATCATCGCCACAAGCCAGCGCCGATAGTTTTCAGGGTGCGCGTTCACGAAGACGTGTCCGTTGTTCTGCAGGCGCGGGGTGTTGTCCCAGCCGACCATGACGCCGCGAAACAGCGGAAACGCGGGCAACGGTCGCGCGATGGCGTATTGCGCGGCCGAGACATAGTCCCAGACGTCGCCGACGAAATCCGGATTGAGCTTCTCGATGTTGTCGGTGAGCACGTTCACCTCGCTCGAATGCGGCGGAAACTCGACGCCGGCATCGAACCCCCAGTCGGTCGGCGAGGGCATGCCGGGCTGGAGAACCATGGCGAGGTAGGGCTCGGCTTCGCCCGCGGCAAGCGCGGCGCGGCGGAAGGTGTCGGTCGCGCGGCGTGGTTCGGGCAGGAGGTTGGCGCGGTAGACGAGCACGAGCGGCCGCCCTCGCACGCGGATGTAGCGCGCGTCGCGGAACAGCGGCAGGAGATCCGCGATCAGACGCTCTTCGTTCTCCGCTGAATACGTCTGCGCGACGAGCAGCTCATCGTTGCCTCCGTCCCAGCGCCGCGTCCAGTTCTCGTTCGCCCAGCAGATGCAGAACGGAAAATCGGGTTCGCCACTCACCACGACTTCGTCGAGCGGGCGCTCGAGCAATCGCCTGCCGTTGAACCAATAGTAGTAGTAGCAGAAGCCGTGAATCCCGTGCGCGCGCGCCAGGGCCGCCTGTGCTTCGCGCGTTCTTGCGTCGCGCAAGTCGTAATACCCGAGATCGGTCGGCACGTGCGGCTGGTGGTGGCCGACGAAATTGGGTTTCGCCCGCCTGACGCTGGCCCATTCGGTGAAGCCTTCGCCCCACCATGCATCGTTTTCGGCGATCGGATGGAACTGCGGAAGGTAGAAGGCGATCAGCTTGACGTCGGACACGGGCGGCTTAAGGTCGTGCGTCAGCGGCATTTTGGGGAGAGACAACGAAGACCGCCAGCCGAGGCCGCCAAGCGCCGCGGCGGCGGCGCAGCCCCGATGGAACGGGTCGGCGGGAGCCGTGTCTATGTTAAACTTTTTTGTTTTCCGCGACCCACTCCCTTGCCTTTGGACACGCCCCAGGACTTCGGCGCCACCTCTGCCACTCCGCCCATACCGGCCGTGGTCTCGCCGCCGCGCAAGCGAATCGGCGAAATCCTGATCGAGCGCGGCCGCCTCGACGCCGCCGGGCTCGAGCGCGGGTTGCGCGTGCAGCAGGAGACTGGCGAGAAGCTGGGCGCCATGCTGGTCACGCTGGGGCTGGTTGCGCAGCGCGACGTCGCCGAGGCGCTGGCCTCCCAGCTCGATCTCCCGCTGGTCGAAGCGGCGGCGTACCCGGAGCTGCCGATCCTCGAGGAGCTCGTGTCGGCGCGCTTTCTGCGTGACGCCTGCGCCATGCCGCTCGCCGAGGGCGAGCACGAGCTGACGCTGGCGATGGCCGATCCGACCGACAGCTACACGATCAATGCCTTCGAGATGGTCACCGGGCGCAAGGTCCGGCCGCAGGTCGCGATCCCCACCGAGCTGGAAGCCGCCCTCGACCGCCTGTACGGCGCTGGCAAGTCCGCGCTGGGAACACTCGTCGGCGACGTCGAGCAGCGCGACGACCTCGCGTTCGACGCCGACATTCAGCAACTGAAGGACCTCGCCTCCGAGGCGCCGGTGATCCGGCTGGTCTCGCTGATCATTACCAACGCGCTCGAAACCCGAGCCTCGGATATCCACATCGAGCCGTTCGAGAACCGGTTGATCGTGCGCTATCGGATCGACGGCGTCCTGCACGAAATCGAATCGCCGCCGCGCAAGCTTGCTTCTGCGGTGATCTCGCGCGTCAAGATCATGGCTAACCTCGATATCGCCGAGCGCCGGCTGCCGCAGGACGGGCGCATCCGGCTGCGCGCGCAGGGCAAGGAGATCGATCTTCGCATTTCGACCGTGCCGACGATGCACGGCGAGTCGGTCGTGATGCGGATCCTGGACAAGGGCGGTGTGGCGCTCGACTTCAAGCGACTCGGCTTCGAAGAGGAAACGCTCAAGGTGTTCCTCGACGTTCTGCTCGAGCCGCACGGCATCCTGCTGGTCACGGGACCGACGGGTAGCGGCAAGACGACGACTCTCTATACGGCGCTGGATCGACTCAACAAGCCGGACGTCAAGATCCTGACCGTCGAGGATCCCGTCGAATACCAGATGCCGGGGATCAACCAGATCCAGGTCAAGCCGCAGATCGATCTTACCTTCGCCAACGCGCTGCGCTCGATCGTGCGCCAGGACCCCGACGTGATCATGATCGGCGAAATCCGCGACCTCGAAACCGCGCAGATCGCGGTGCAGTCGGCGCTGACCGGCCACCTTGTGCTCTCGACCGTTCACACCAACGACGCGCCGTCGACGGTGAACCGGCTGCTTGACATGGGGGTCGAGGACTACCTGCTCACCTCGACCGTGATCGGGATCCTCGCCCAGCGGCTGGTGCGGACGCTCTGCCCGGATTGCAATGAACCTTATACGGCCGTGCCGGAGCTGGTCGAGGAGCTGGGGCTGCGCAAGTTCGCCGACGGCCACGAGATCACGCTCCACCAGGCCAAAGGTTGCAAGCAGTGCGCTCACACTGGCTACATGGGACGCGTCAGCATCCTCGAGATGATGCCGATGACCGATCCCATGCGCAGCCTCGTCATGCGGCACGCGACCGCCACGGACCTGCGCGCGGAGGCGATCAAGCAGGGCATGATTACCATGTACGAGGATGGCATGCGCAAGGCGCTGCGCGGCGTAACCACATTCGAAGAGGTCCTTCGCGTCACGCGCGAAGACTAGCGGGCGGTTATCCCGGCGAAGGCCGGGATCCAAGTTCGGTCAAGATGCCAAGCGACAACACAATTGGGCCCCGGCCTTCGCCGGGGCGACAAATCGGCGAGTGATTGGCTGATGCCACTCTATCGCTACAAGGCGGTGAACAACGTCGGAGAAGTCGCTGCCGGCGAGCTGGACGCCACCAGCGAATCCGAGATCGTGGAGCGGCTTCGCGATCAGGGGCTGATGCCGATGCAGGTCCTCGCCGCGACCGGCGAGCGCTCGTCGGGCGCGCCGAAGCCGATTCAGCGGCGGTCGTGGTTCGCACCTCGGCGCGTCACCCGCGACAACGTGCTCGGTCTCACGCGGGAGCTCGCCACCTTGTTGGGCGCGGGACTGCCTCTCGACCGCGCCCTGGAAATCCTGATCAGCCTTGCGCCTTCACCACCGGTGGCGGTGTTGTTGCAGACGATTCGCGACAGCGTGCGCGGGGGCAAGTCGCTGTCGCAATCGCTCGACATGCATCGCGACGTGTTCTCGCGCTTCTACGTGAACATCGTGCGCGCCGGCGAGGCTGGCGGCGCGCTGGGCGTCGTGCTGACGCGGCTGGCCGAGACGATGGAGCGCAACAAGGAGCTGCGCGAAAACGTCCTGTCGGCGTTGATCTATCCGACGATCCTGGTCTTTGTCGCGGTGGCGTCGATCATGGTCCTGCTGGTGTTCGTCGTGCCGACGTTCCAGCAGACCTTTGCGCAGGCGGGTAAGGCGCTGCCGCTGCCGACCCAGATCGTGATCTTTGTGGGCACCGGCCTGCGCAAATACTGGTGGTTGCTTCTGCTCTTCGTCGTCGGCTGTGTCTGGCTGTTCAGGCGCAGGCTGCGCCGCCCGTCCGTGCGCTATCGCTGGGATCAACGCTTGTTGCGCTGGCCGCTGATCGGGGACCTCCTGGCCAAGGTCGAGGTCGCGCGCTTCGCGCGGACGCTCGCCACGCTGCTCGCCAACGGCGTGACGCTGCTCTCGGGGCTCTCGATCGTCAAGGAGACGATGACCAACACCGTCCTTGCGACGGCGCTCGACGGCGTGGTCACGCGTCTGCGCGAAGGCAAGGGCTTCGGTCGTCCCCTGAACGAAACCGGCATCTATCCGCGCCTGGCCACGCAGATGATCCTGGTCGGCGAGGAGTCGGGACGCCTCGAGGAAATGCTGGCTCGCGTCGCCGATATCTACGACCGCGAAGTCGCGGTATCGATCAAGCGCTTCCTGGCGGTGCTCGAGCCGGTACTGATCCTGAGCCTTGCGGTGCTCGTCCTCGGGATCGTGCTGTCGATCCTCATGGGTATCGTGGGGATGAGCGAACTTGTCGGCTGAGCGCGGGTCTTACCGCGCCCTGAACGCATTGATTGATTTGCAATCGAGAGGAGGAACTCCATGATCACGAATACTCTGCCCGCCGGGCTCGCGCGGTCCCGGCACCTGCGCGGGCGACCTCGCCGCACCGAGGGCGCGTCGGTCGCTCGTCGGTCCGAGCCCGGTTATGCGGTTGGCGCTTACGCCCGTACGCGTGGCATGACGCTGATCGAAATCCTGGTGGTGCTGGTGCTGATCGGCGTCGTCATGGGCATCGTCGGCGGCAACTTCATCCAGCGCGGCGAAAAGGCCAAGCGCGATGCGGCCAGGATCGAGATCGGCCAGATCGGCCAGACGCTCGATCTGTTCAAGCTCGAGGTCGGCCGCTATCCAACCTCGCAGGAGGGCCTGCAGGCGCTCATCGCCCAGCCGTCCGGGGTGAACAACTGGAACGGCCCGTACTGGAAGAAGTCCACGGTACCCAAGGATCCCTGGGGCAACGACTATCTGTACGCCTTTCCCGGACAGCATGGCGCGTACGACATCGTCTCCTATGGCGCCGACGGCAAGGAAGGCGGCGACGGGGCCGACAAGGACATCACGAGCTGGGATCAATGAAGGAACGCCGCAACGTCGAATGCGCCACGCCGCAGGTGTGCCGCGCAACCGGCGACGCGGCAGGCTTCAGTCTGCTCGAGCTTCTGGTCGTGCTGATGCTGATGGCAATCATCGCGGCCGTCACGCTGCCGATCTTCGGGCCGGGAGTCTCGACCACCGATTTGAAACGCTCCGCGCGCGAAATCGCAGCAGGCCTGCGCCTTGCGCGGAGCCAGGCGATCGCCCAGCGGACCGAGGCGACGCTCGAGCTCGACTTGGCCGCGCGTGCGTTCCGCGTGCTGCCGGATCCGCGCATGCACACGATGCCCGAGGGCATCGAGCTCAAGCTCTTCACCGCACAGAGCGACCTCATCAGCGATCAGGTCGGCGCGGTGCGCTTCTTCCCCGACGGCGGGTCGACCGGGGGGCGGATCACGCTGGCGGCGGGCGAGCGCAAGTTCGACGTCGACATCGACTGGCTGACCGGTCGGGTTAGCATTCTCGAGTGACGATGCGACACGCCAAATGTGCAAGCGCCGCTCACGGGCGAACGCCGTTCGATCGCCGGACTCGGGGATTTTCTCTCCTCGAGGTCCTGGTCGCGTTCGTGATCCTGGCACTCGTCGGAACGACGCTTTTCCGACTTTTCGGGGCCTCGCTCAACAACGCCGGGCTCGGTGATGAATACAGTCGCGCCGCCAGCTACGCGGAAAGTCGCCTTGCAGTCGCAGCTCTCGACCTGCCGCTTCGCGAGACCACCGACCAGGGCACGTCCGACGACGGGCATTATGCGTGGGCGATGAAAGTCGATCCCTACGTTCCGCCGGGAGCGACCGTCGACCAGGATCGCCTGTCGCAGTTGCTGCCGATGCGGCTGTGGCGGCTGAGCGTCACGGTGAGCTGGCCGGGCGAGGCGGGCAACCCGCGCTCGCTTGCGATCTCCACCGTCCGGCTGGCGATGAAACAGCCCTGACGCGGCCAAGCACCCGATGCGACGCCGCACAGCGCAAGGCTTCACCCTGATCGAGCTGACGGTCGCGCTCGTCCTGTTGGCGCTGATCGCTTCGGTGCTCTACGGTTCGCTTTCGCTCGCGGGTGACACCTGGAACCGGGGCGAAGCGAAGAGCCAGCGCACGAGCGAGATGCGTTCGGCCCAGGATTTTCTTCGCCGCTCGCTCACGGCGCAGCATCCGCTGCGTTTTCACAAGGTGCCCGAGCAACCGCTCTACTTCCTCGGCACCCGCGATTCACTCGCCTATGCGGCGGCATTGCCGGGGCGCACCGGCGGCGGCATGTACTACTTCCGCCTGACCGCGTCCGGCGGACGCGACAGCGCCCGGCTTCTCCTCGAGCGCGTGATTCCAGACTACGGCGCGCTGGCGCTGCCCGATTTCAGCGGCGCCGATTCCACGGTGCTCGCCGATGGCATCGGCTCGGTGCGCTTTGGCTATTTCGGACGCGATCCCGGCTCTGCGGATTCGGTAGCCCCGACCTGGCGCGATCGCTGGGACGATCCGCAGCGGCTGCCGGATCTGATCCGCGTCGATGTCACGCCCGTTACCGGCGCATCGTGGCCGACGCTCGTGGTCGAGCCGCGCATCGCCCCGGAGGCCGGGTGCGTCACCTGGAATCCCTCGCAGCGGCGCTGCGGGTGAGCCGCGACGCCCGACCCATGCTGTCCCACGTCATCAAGCCCTACGTCGTCGATCCGCCTGCCGGCGCGACGGCGCGAACCACGCCGGCCGCCGAAGCGCAGTGGTTTGCGCCGGCGTGGACGATGCTGCCGCTTGCGCCGAGGCGCTGCCTGGTCCGTAACCCGCTCAACGGCGCGTCGGCCGAGCTCTCCTCGGGCGAATACGCGGCGCTATCGGCTTGCGACGGCTGCTGCACGCTGGACGAGCACGTGGTCCGTGCCGCGGAGCAGCTCCGCGCGCCGCCCGAACACCGGCCCGCTATCCGCGAGCTCATCGAGCGCTGCGCGCGCAAGCGCGCTGCCTGACCTTGCAGCGCGATTTGGACGTGCGGGCACGCCGAAGATCGCGCCGATCGCGGGTGTGGCGATCCCCACGGCGGACCGCCCGCAGTTCCTGGCGCGCCTTCTCGGCGGCGCGTCCAGGCTTCAGCGCCGGACCCGCGTTGCGTATCGGTGGCACGTTTTCGACGACTCGCGCAGCGCCGAGAGCCGCCACGCGAATCGTGAGGCGGTCGCCGGCTACCCGGACCTCGAGGTGATCTACCACGACCTCTCGAGCTTAGATTCGCTCGAGCGCAGGCTCATCGCAGCGTTGCCCGACCTTCGCGACGAGATCCGCGAGCTTCTTTCTGCGGCGGGCCCGGACGAGAGGAGCTGCGGTCGAGCGATGAATCACGTGCTGCTGCAATTCGCGGGCAAGCGCTTCCTCTCGATCGACGATGACGTGCTCGCCGAGCCACGGCAGCCGCCGCTGGAGCGGCCGGGTGTCGAGGTCGGCTTCGCGCCGAAGGCAGCGTTCTGGTACGAGAGCCTGGAGGCCGCGTTTGCTGCGTGTCCCGAGGCTTCGATCGATCCGTTCGCGGAGCACGCGCGCTGGCTGGGCTTGCCGATGGCAGAGGCGTGGCGCCTCGCCGAGCGCGAGTCGGGGGGGCTGCGCGCCGACGGATTGCCGGGCATCGCCGGTACGCATTTCGATGCGGACGCGCGGGTTGTCTTCACCTGGAATCATGTCCTCGGCGATCCCGGATGGTCGAGGTTCTCGGGCGAGCGCCTTGCCGTCAGCGCCGAGACGCGCGCGTGGCTCGCGCTCGATCCGGAGGCCGCGCGGACGGCCTTCGACAGTCAGATTCAATGGCGGGGCGAGCCACAGACGAGCCTCAGCACGACAACGCTGTCCGGCTTCGACGATACGGTGCTGTTGCCGCCCGCCGCTCGCACCGGGCGCGACACCGACACGACGATGGGCGAATTGGCCCGCTGCATTCACCCTGCCGCCTGGACGATGTCGCTGCCCTTCGCCCTGCCGCACGTTCGCGAATCGCCCAGGCAATGGCTCTGCCCGACAGAGTCTCTGCCGATCGACGTCAAGCGCTCGCTCATCGGCTACGCGCGGCTGCGCTCCGATTCGATCCGTGCTCGCGACCCCGCGGCCCGTCTTGCGACGCTCGGCGCGGCGCTCGTCGACCTCGCGGCAGCGGGCGACTCGACTTTGTGCAACCTGCTCGAGGAGCAGGCTGCGGATCGGGCGGGCCGACTGGCGTTCCAGGTCAACGCGCAGCTGGACGATGCGGCAACGCCTGCGGCGTGGAAGGAGGTTCTCCGGCAATGGCTCGCCTCGCCGGTGCTGAGTCTCGATTCCGCGTCGCTCAAACAGCAGACGATACCGCCCGACGAGTTGCGCACGCTCTCGCGCGAACGCGGCGGGGCGCTGATCGCCTGGCCGCGACTGTGGGCGCACTGCCGCGAGCATTGCCGATGAACGCGTCGTCGGCGCCCGTTACCACCGCGGACGCGAGTCCGGTGAACGCTTCGCGGCAAGCGCAATCCCCGGCTGACGCCGAGGCGCATCGATCCGCTATGCGCTGGCTGGTTCCGGAGCTGCACATGCTTCCGGTCGCCTCGCGGCGCTGCCTGGTCCGCAGCCAGCTCAGCGGTGCATCGCTGGAGTTGTCGTCGGGCGAGTACGCGGTGCTGTCCGCGTGCGATGGATGCCGCTCGCTCGAGGAGCACGAGGTGCGCGCGGCACAGCGGCTTTCCGCACCGGCGGAGCACCGACCGGCGATCCGCGAGTTGATCGAACGCTGCGCAGGCGGTGGATTATTGATGTCGTTGCCCGAGCTTGTGGGACGGTTCGCCACTCCCGGCGAGAGTGCCGCGCCGCGGTTCGCCGGCATTGCCGTGCGCACCTGCGACCGGCCGGAGCAGCTGCGCCGCGTGCTCGACGGCGCGATGGCGCTGCAGGCGAGAACGGGAGCCGCATATCCGTGGCACGTGGTCGATGATTCGCGTCAGCCCGAGTCGCGTCGCGCCAATCAGGAAGCGTTGCGCGATCATGGGACGCTTGCCGTGTCGTATCACGATGCGCGCGCCGTAGAGTTGCTTGCGCGGGATCTCGATGACGCGCATCCCGACCTCCAGCGGGAGATCCACGCGCTGCTCGATGCCGCGCGCGGCGCGGAGGTCACCTACGGGCGGCCGCTGAATTATCTGCTTCTGCATTTTGCCGGCGCTCGCATGCTCGTCCTCGATGACGACGTCTCGCTCGATCCGCGCACACCGCCGTCGCCGAGAGCCGGTGTCGAGGTCGGCTCGGCAAGCGAGGCGGCGTTCTGGTACGAGAGCCTCGACGCCGCGTACGCCGCCAGCCCGCCGCTCGATTGCGACCCGGTCGAGCAGCACTTGCGGTGGCTTGGATTACCTCTGGCGCAGGCATGGGAAGAGTCCGCGCGCGACGGCACCGGACTCTCCATCGGTGAGCTCCACGCCGACGCGGGTACCCGATTTGCGCCGGACTCGCGCATCGTCTTCACCCGCAACGGACAGCTCGGCGATCCGGGCTGGGCCGCTTTCGCCGCGCAGCAGCTCGTCCTCGGCGACCAGACGCGCGCCTGGCTCGCGGCCAATCCCGATGCGGTGGGGTACGCGTTCGAGAGTCAGATCCATTGGCGCGGCCAGCTCGGCCTTCAACTCGCGCCGCGCGTGCTTTCGACGTCGATGCTGAAAGGCATAGACAACTCTCGCCTGATGCCGCCGACGCTGCGCGCGGCGCCGGGCGAGGACATCGTCTTCGGTGAAGCCGCCGGCTGCATATACCCGAATGGATGGACCGTCGACCTTCCATTCGCCCTGCCGCATCTGCGCAGCGAGCGCCGGCGATGGCTCACGCCGAGAGATCCTCTCGTGCCCGATCCCGCCCGATGCCTCGTCATGCACGTGCGCGCCCACGCTCCGGCGATCGCGGCCGAGCACGCGCCCGAGCGTATGGCGATGCTGGGCGGGATCTTCCGCGACCTCGGCGAGGCGAGCGATGCTTCGCTCCTGGCGATGCTGGAAGACCAGGCCGTGGAATACGCGAGCGGCATCCGGTTCGGGATTCACGAGCAGCTCGACGACGCGACCCTCCCGGCCGCGTGGAAGCGCACGCTGCGCGATTGGCTCGCCTCACCGATCCTGAAGCTCGACCTGAAATCGTTACGCGCCGCCATCGCAGCGCCCTCGACCGTACGCGCGCTGGCTCACGAGTACGGACGCGCGCTTCTCGCTTGGCCGCGCCTCTGGTCGCATGGCCTGGAGCGGCCGCAATGAGCGCACTGGCTGCATGGCCGCGCGGGTGCCGGCGGGTGCGCTGCTGATGAATGCGTCGAATCGCCGCGCGACAGACCACGCTCGAGCCAATGCCGATCTGCGGCGTGGCTCGAGCGAGCAGCGGTGGTTCGTGCCGGAACTGCAACTGCGGCCGGTCGCGAATCAGCGCGGCCACGTCCGCAATGCCCAGAACGGCGCGGCGCTCGAGCTCTCTTCGGGCGAATACGCCGTGCTGTCGGCGTGCGACGGATGCCGCACCCTGGCGGAGCACGAGGCGCGCGCCATGCGGCAATTGTCTGCACCGCCGGAACACCGCCCGGCGTTTCGCGAGCTGATCGAACGCTGCGCGCAGCGGGGCTTGCTGATGTCCTTGCCCGAGCTCGTCTCGCGCTTCGGTCGCGTGCGCGACGCTGCTCCGGCGCCATTCGCAGGCATCGTGATTCGCACGGCGGATCGCCCCGAGCTCCTCGCCCGGTTGCTCGAAAGCGCGGTCGGGCTCGAGGCGCGCGGCGCTGCCAAGCGGCACTGGGTTGTCATCGACGATTCGCGCGATCCGGCGAACGAAGAGGCCAATGGCGCAGCAATCGCGGCCTCTCGTGCTCTGCACGTTACGCATCTCGGGCGAACCGAGAACGCAGGTCTCGAGCGCACGCTTTGCGCCGAGTTTCCCGGCGCACAGCGTGAGATCGCCTGGCTCCTTGGCGCGGGCGCAGCCGGTGAAGCGACGTATGGCAGGCCGCTCAACCACGCGTTGCTGCGTTTTGCCGGTCGCCGCTTTGTCACGGTCGACGACGACGTCATCGTCGAACCGCGCCGCGCCGCGCTCGCCGAGCCGGGGTTTGCCGTGACCGACGAGGCAGACGAACTGCTCTGGTACGAGCACGAGGATCGGTTGTGGGACGATTGCCCCGCGCTGGACATCGATCCGCTCGGCGCGCACGAGACCTGGCTGGGCCTGCCGCTTGCCTCCGCCTGGGCCCGTGCCGAGCGCGAGACGGGCGAGCTCGCCGAGATCGATCTGGGGCCTCAACATGGTCGCCGCTTCGAGCCCGAAGCGCGGGTTCTGTTCACGCACAACCACGCCTGCGGCGATCCCGGTTCGTCGCTGCTCCCGTTGCAGCTGTTGATGCTGCCGGCACGTTCGCGGCGGTGGCTCGCGGCGCACCCCGACCGCGCCGCCGCTGCATTTGCCGGGCGCATCGATTGGCGTGGCCAGACGCGATTGCGGCTCGCGCCGCGACGGGTGCTGACGTTCACGACCATGGCCGGCGTCGATAATTCGAGGCTGCTGCCGCCCGCCGCGCGCAGCCATCGCAGCGAGGACGTGCTCCTCGGCATCGCGGCACAATGCATGTACCCATCGGGGTGGCTTGCGGATCTGCCGTTCGGGCTGCCCCACCTGCGGGAAGCAGGCAAGCAGTGGCTTCCCCCGACCGCAAATTTCATGCAGGAGCCGCTACACGTGCTCTATGCGTGGATCGACGAGAACGCGAAGAGCATCGTGGCCAAGTCGGCCGAAGCGCGTCTGGGCGCGATGGCCGCGATGCTGCGCGACTACGCGCAGATGAGCGATCGCGCGTTGTCCGAGGTCCTGCGATGGCACGCCGCCGACGCCGGCAGCCGAACACTGTTCGCGATTGCGGAACAACTGGATGACGCAGCGCTTCCCGCGCAGTGGAAAGCGCAACTCGCCCCATGGCTCGAGTCGCCCGCGTTCGCCGCAGACGAGGCGAGCATCGCCGGGCGCACGCTGGCGCCGGAGGCCGTGCGCGTCCTCGCCGAGGCCTACGCAAGGGCAATGATGGCGTGGCCGCAGCTATGGCATTTCTGCCGGGAGCGGAACCGATGAGCGCCGCCGGGCCGCCCCAAGGCGCGAATTGCGCCCCCGCTTTTGGGGGCAGCGCAGCGGCCGAATTCAACGAGGCCGCAAGCGTGGGGGT
>VBCL01000531.1 GCA_005888865.1 Betaproteobacteria bacterium
CGTCCTGCACGTGCGGCGTATCGGGCACCATCGCGATGATCACATCGCTCCTCTGCGCGACCTCCTTGCCGTTAGCGCACGCTATGCCGCCGGTGTCGGTCAACGCCTGCGGCGCCCCGCGGTGGCTGTGCAGGTAGACCTTATGCCCTCCCTTGATCAAGTGACCCGCCATCGGCGCGCCCATGATGCCGAGCCCGATGAATCCGACGTTCGCCATGTTCGTCCCTCTGTGTAGTTGGTTGTCGACGATCAGACGCCGTGAGCGGCGCGCCAGCCCAATCCATCGATCGTCTTGCCCTTCGGCTTGTATTCGCAGCCGATCCAGCCGTCGTAGCCGATCGCGTCGAGGAAGCCGAACAGAAACCGATAGTTGATCTCGCCGGTGCCGGGCTCGTTGCGCCCGGGATTGTCGGCGAGCTGGACGTGCGCGATCTGCGGCAGATGCGCCTTGATGGTGCTGGCGAGCTCGCCTTCCATCCGCTGCATGTGATAGATGTCGTACTGGAGAAACAGATTCGCAGAGCCGGTGTCGCGAATCACGTCCAGCGCCTGCTGCGTGCGCGACAGCCAGAAGCCCGGGATGTCGTAGGTGTTGATCGGCTCGATCAGGAGCTTGATGCCGGCCGCCTCGAGCTCGTCCGCGGCGAAGGACAGATTGTCGACAAACGTGACGCGAATCTTTTCCGGATCGGCGTTCGCAGGCGCGATGCCGGCGAGGCAGTTCACCTGCGTGCAGCCGAGCGCTCGCGCATATTCGATCGCGCTGCCGACGCCGTCCTGGAATTCGCCGACGCGGTCGGGATGGCAGGCGATGCCGCGCTCGCCGCCGGCCCAGTCGCCTGCTGGGAGATTGTGCAGCACCTGCGCGAGCTTGTGCTTCGCGAGCTTTTCCGCGAGCTGCTCCTTCGGATACGCATATGGAAAGAGGTACTCGACGCCTGCGAATCCGGACTTCGCGGCGGCGTCGAATCGGTCTAGAAAATCAACCTCGTTGTAGAGCATCGTCAGATTGGCGGCGAGCTTGGTCATCGTGCCCTCGCCTGTGCCGTCGCCTTCAGTCGAGCAGCGCGACGGCTGTCGGCGCGTCTTCCTTGCCCTTCGCGAGCTCCTCGAATTCGACGATGTTGTCGATCTCGGTACCCATCGAGATATTGGTGACGCGCTCGAGGATGATCTCGACGACGACGGGAACGCCGTACTGCGCCATCCACTTCTCCGCCTGCTCGAGCGCCGGGTCGATCTCTTCCTGCTTGAGCACGCGAATCGCCTTGCACCCCAGCCCCTCGACGACCTTCAAGTGGTCAACGCCATAGCCGCCAACCTCCGGTGAGTTGACGTTGTCGAACGCAAGTCCCACGCAGTAGTCCATCTGGAACCCGCGCTGCGCCTGGCGGATCAGGCCCAGGTACGAGTTGTTGACGAGGATGTGGATGTAGGGGAGCTTGAACTGCGCGCCCACCGCCAGCTCTTCGATCATGAACTGAAAATCGTAGTCGCCGGACAGCGCGACGATTCTGCGCGTCGGATCTGCGGCGCGCACGCCCAGCGCTGCGGGGATGGTCCAGCCGAGGGGACCCGCCTGGCCGCAATTGATCCAGTTGCGCGGCTTGTAGACGTGCAGGAACTGCGCGGCGGCGATCTGCGACAGGCCGATCGTGGTGACGTAGCAGGTATCCTTGCCGAACGCGTTGTTCATGCACTGGTACACGCGCTGCGGCTTCATCGGCACGTTCTCGAAGTTCGTCTTGCGCAGCAGCGTGCGCTTGCGTTCGGTGCACTCGGCGACCCATGGCGAGCGGTCCTTGAGCTTGCCGGCCTCCCGCCATTCAAGCGCCACTTCGACGAAAAGCTCGAGCGCGGCCTTGGCATCGGACACGATCCCGTAGTCGGGCGCGAACACGCGGCCGATCTGCGTAGCTTCGATGTCGACGTGCACGAACTTGCGGCCCTTGGCGTAGACCTCGATCGAGCCGGTGTGGCGGTTGGCCCAGCGGTTGCCGATGCCCAGCGCGAAGTCGGAGGCGAGCATCGTCGCGTTGCCGTAGCGTTGCGATGTCTGCAGCCCGCACATGCCGGCCCACAGCCGATGGTCGTCGGGAATCGTGCCCCAGCCCATCAGCGTGGGGATCACCGGCACACCGGTTGTTTCCGCGAATTGAACGAGCAGATCGGAAGCGTCGGCGTTGATGATGCCGCCGCCCGCGATGATGACCGGACGCTGGGCGTCGTTGAGCATCGCCATCGCCTTTTCGATCTGCCGGCGTGTCGCCTTCGGCTTGTAGACGGGCAGCGGCTCGTAGGTGTCCGGGTCGAATTCGATCTCGGCCATCTGCACGTCGAAGGGCAAATCGATCAACACCGGCCCCGGGCGGCCCGAACGCATCAGGTGGAACGCCTGCTGGAACGCGCGCGGCACTTGCGCCGGTTCCATGACCGTCGTCGCCCACTTGCTGACCGGCTTGGCGATCGCCTGGATGTCCACCGCCTGGAAGTCTTCCTTGTGCATCCGCGCGCGCGGCGCTTGGCCGGTAATGCACAGGATAGGGATCGAATCCGCTGACGCGGAATACAGTCCGGTGATCATGTCCGTGCCCGCTGGGCCGGAGGTGCCGATGCACACGCCGATGTTGCCGGCGGCGGCGCGGGTATAGCCCTCGGCCATGTGCGAGGCTCCCTCGACGTGGCGGGCGAGAATGTGGGTAATGCTGCCGCGCGCTTTGAGCGCCGAATACAAGGGATTGATGGCGGCGCCGGGCACGCCGAACGCGGTGGTCACGCCTTCGCGCTCGAGCACGTGCACGGCGGCGTCAATGGCTCTCATCTTGGGCATGTCACTCCTCCTGGCGGGGTGGGAAGGGGCTCCCGACCGCGATGGCAGCATCCTATAACCGAATTCGACGTACGATAAGGGCACCTAAAATCAGTCGATCAAGTACTCCGGGTATCGAATCGGCATGGACAAGCTCAAGCAAATCGAGGCGTTTGTCGCTGCCGTCGATACCGGCAGCCTGGCGCGTGCAGCGCTC
>VBCL01000078.1:0-6042 GCA_005888865.1 Betaproteobacteria bacterium
CTGCGCGAGCTCGACTTCATTGCGGAAACCAAGGGGCTGCAGGATTTCGTCAGCGCCGCCGATCACGCGGTCGAGGCGCTGATCAAGGAGCGCCTTCAAACGCGATTTCCCGCCGACGCGGTGCTCGCGGAAGAAGGCGGCGGCGACGTGGGACGCAATCTGTGGGTCGTCGATCCGATCGACGGCACGATCAATTTCGTGCACGGTGTACGCTACTGGTGTATCTCGATCGCCTACATCGTCGGCGGCGAACGCAGGATCGGCGTGATCTACGACCCGTCGCTCGACGAGCTGTTCTGGGCGGTCAGCAACGAGGGCGCCTGGTGCGACGAGATACGCATCCGCGTGTCGCCGCGTGATCGGCTCGATCACGCGCTCGTCTGCCTGGGTTACGTGCCGCGACATCCGCTGGAAGCGCACCTCGCGCTCAAACGCCGCCTGCACGAGGCGGGGGTGGCGGTGAAGGACATGGGTGCCGGCGCGCTGATGCTTGCGCATGTCGCGGCGGGCCGCTACGACGCCTTCCTGGAGCCGCACATGCATCCCTGGGATGCATCGGCAGGGCTCCTGCTGATCGAGGAAGCAGGCGGGCGCGTGCATCCCTACCCCGGCCCCGCCGGGATCGCGGCGGGCGGTCCGGTGATCGCTGCGGCGCCCCGCCTTTACAGCGCACTGGAGCAGATGGCGCTCGCGCACTGAGCGCGGCACCGCACGGCTAGTGCCGGGTGCCGCCCTTCGCCGGGGTTTTCACCTTGGCCGAGACGGCTTCGACCGAGAGCGTGAACGTGCGCTGCTCGTTCGGGTTCATCGCGCCTACACCGATGAGCTTGTGGGCGATTTCTTCGCCGCGATCATTGCGAATCGACACGACGACGGTGTATTCCCAGGGTTCGCCGTCGGCGGGATGTCGAATGCTGCCTTCGATGCACAGCGGCGTAAGCACGGGCGCCAGCGGCGCCTCGACCGCGGCATCGAAGCGCAGGTAATGCCTGCACTGCGGACACACGGCCGCGCTTTCGAGGATGGTCTCCCGACAGTGCGGACATGCGCGGGTCGCCCCGGGGTTACCGGGTCGAACGCTGCTCACGTGCCGGAGCCGATCTTCGCGCCGAAGCCGCTGGGCCTGCCTGCTTTCGCGCTATCGGCCTCATCCCAACCGAACTCGGCCTGACCGCGCATGCGGGCGCCGGACGCGACCGTCACCGAACCGGCCCTCAGATCACCGATCACCACCCCGGTCTGAAGCAGATCGACGTGTGAGGATTGCTCGACGTTGCCTTCCAGCTCGCCGGCGATCGTGACCTTGTCGGCGCGCACGCCGCCGGTCAATTTCGCGCCGGACTCGATGTTGAGATCGCCCTGGACGTTGACGTCGCCCTTGAACTTACCCGCCACGCGCACGCTGCCGCCGCCCTCGATCTTGCCCTCGATGGTAATGTCGTCGGCGATGAGCGATTCCTTGCGGGCGAGGCCGGGGTTCGCGCGGGGGGCCGCGGCGGCTACCGGCGCCGGGGTCGGGGCCGGGACGAGCTCCGGTTTCGGCGGAGCGTCGAACCGGACCGGATCTCTCGTTTCAGGGACCGGCGTGGACGCCGGGCGGGAGGGCACTGCTTCTTTCCACATGGCCATGACATTGTCCTTAAAAGGGGCGGGCTGCCAAGGCTAGCGCTAAAAGCCGGCGGAAGCAATTCAAATAGGTATCCGGCGCACCCCGCGCGTCGATCGCGGTGGTCGTTCGGGCTCGTGGCCCCCGATTTGGCGGACGATCGCGGTCACGGCGCCGCGCAGAACACCGGACCCTCCAGAATCCAGCCCTCGGCCTGCATCGCCGCCGTCTCGCTCTTGCTGGTGAGGAAGCGATGGTTGGGCTGGCGATTCATCCCGTTGTTGTAGAGACGCGTGACCGGAATGCGATCGGCCGGGCAGTTACCATCGGTCTGCGGCGGCTGCGCCTCGAACACGAACCCCTCGAAGAGCCAGAGCGGGCTCGCCCTCACGATGTTGCACTCGACCGGGTTGATCGTGAAGAAATGCGTATCGGGAGAGAGCGCAGGCATGCTGAAGAAGCGGCACGCGGGCAAACCCAGCCCCGAGCCGAGCGCGAAGGCCTTGAACTCGGTACCGGTGCGCAGCCACTCGCTGCCGGCGTCGAGCGCAGCGATTTCCAGCGGAATCGAGGTCATGAAGTAATGATCGGTCAGATCGCGGTGGTACTCGACGACGTCGACTTCGCCGGGCAGGAAGGGCAGCGCGGGTGCGGTGTAATCGATGAGCAGCCGGTCGTCGCCGCCGCCCGCCACGTTCGTCATGCGCGCGAGCTGGACCCGCGCTCCGCGGTCGCCCAGGTGCGCCGCGGTGGCGATAAGCGTCCAGGTGAAGATGTCGTTGGTGCTCGGGATGTCGAAATGGTGCGTCACGCCTTCGAGCGTCACGAGATAGCGCGATCCGCCGAGTCGCTGCACGCCCTCGATGGCCGGTCCGACCGGCGCGGTCGTGTCCGCCGTGCCGCTGATCCCCAGGAACGGCACGGCGATCCCATCGAGACCGTTCTGGTCGCGTCCGAACGCCGGGAAGAACAGCTGCCCGAAGTACGGCACGTAGCCCACAATCGCCTTCAGCCGCGGATCGGCGATCACCTGCTTCGAGGATAAACCGATGCTGACCGTCAGCTTCGCACCGACTTGCAGCAGCAGCGTCTCTCCGCCGAGGCTCGCCCCGAATCCGGCGATGCGATCGGCGTCGATGCGGCCCTGAAATCGCGGATCGGCGAGCAGCATGTCGAGCGCCACGGTAGTCGACAGTGCGCGGATCGACTGCATCTCGACGTACGTCGGAAAATGCACGATGGCGTAGAGCGCGTCGGACAGGTTCTCGATGTTCACGTCGGCGAAACGCGGATCGCCATGGAAAGGCGCGATGACGACGAACCCGTAGCTCGCAAGGCGGGTCAGCGGGTTGAGGTACTCGGGCGTGAGCGGGCTGCCGCCGAGACCGTGCGAGAACAGCAGCACCGGCCAGCGCGAGGTTGAATCGGGCCAGAGCGGTGGATCGGCGCCGCGCTGCATGTGCGGGACGACGTTCCCGGTCGGCAAGGGATAGTCGGGATACGGGTTGCCGGCGCCCGTCGGATAGCACACCAGGAAATCGTACTCGACTACGCTCGTCGCGCGATCGACGAAGAGCTCCCGATCGTCGGGGATCGTGATGCCCGCGCGCAGCACATTGCCGGGATCGGCGAGAAGCTGTTCGACATAGCGTTCCCGACTGCCGCTGGGATAACCTTCCCAATACTGCTGGGCGGTCTCGCCGGGCTGGACGCGGCTGAAATCCTGCTCGACGTTGCTGCACCCGACTGGATAGGCGCCCGGCGGCAGCGGAGCGACGATCGCCATCGGATCGGCTACGGCTGCGCTGGTCAACGCCAAGCCCGCGATTACCACGAGACTTGCAGCCCCTCCGGACGCGCTCGAGCGTTTCATCGGTCCTCAGACCGCGGCCGTGCAGGATGCGTTCCCGCGAGCGCCGCCTAAGGCGATCGCGGCTCGACTCACCCGGCCAAGATCAGAACTGTTCGTCGGCGAGCGCGAGAACGCTCTCGCCAGCCGTCAGCACGGCGTGTTTCAGCGCCGCGGTCTGCGGCAGGTGGTAGTCGGCGTAGAAGCGCGCGGTGGTGATCTTGGCGCGATAAAAATCGGCGTCGCCGTTGGCGCGGGCAAGACGTTTCGCGGCCGCGAGCGCGGCACGCGCCATCTGCCAGCCGCCCGCAGCGAACCCCCAGAGCTCGAGATACGGCACCGACGCCGCGTGCGCGGCTCGCGCGTCGCTGCCATAAGTGCGCACGATCCATTCGACCGCGACCGAGAGCGCAGTCACGGCTGCCGCAAGCTCACGGCGAATCGCCGCGAATTCGGCGCCGGGCTGCTCGGCGAGCTCGGCGTCGAGCTTCTGCATCTCGGCGATCACCATCGCAGCCGTTTTTCCGCCGTCGCGCGCGGTCTTGCGGCCGATCAGATCGTTGGCCTGGATGCCAGTCGTCCCCTCGTAGATGGTGATGATGCGTGCATCGCGATAGTGCTGCGCGGCGCCGGTCTCCTCGATGAAGCCCATGCCGCCATGCACCTGCACACCGGTGTACGCGATCTCCTGCGCGGTTTCGGTGCACCAACCCTTGACGATTGGAATCATGAGCTCGGCGAACGACTGGTGGCGCTTGCGCGCTTCCGGATCCGGATGCGCGTTCGCATTGTCGAGCGCGCCGGCGGTGACGTAGGCCAGCGCGCGCATCGCCTCGGTCTGCGAGCGCATCGACAGCAGCATGCGCCGCACGTCCGGGTGCTGGATAATGGTCGCGGTGCCGATGCTCTTTTCCTCGCCCACGGCGCGGCCCTGCACTCGCTCCTTCGCGTACGCCGCCGCGCGCTGGTAGGCGCGCTCGGCGATGCCCACGCCTTCGAGCCCGACCGAGAAGCGGGCCAGATTCATCATGATGAACATGTACTCGAGGCCGCGGTTCTCCTGGCCGACGAGGTAGCCGACCGCACCGCCGTGGTCGCCGTACGCGAGTACCGCGGTCGGGCTCGCGTGAATGCCGAGCTTGTGCTCGATCGACACGCATTGCACGTCGTTGCGTGACCCCAGCGAGCCGTCGGCGTTGATCAGGAACTTCGGCACGATGAAGAGCGAAATCCCCTTCACACCCTCAGGCGCGGTCGGCGTGCGCGCTAGCACCAGGTGGATGATGTTGTCGGTGTAGTCGTGCTCGCCGTAGGTGATGAATATCTTCTGGCCGTAGAGCTTGAAGCTGCCGTCAGCCTGCGGCACGGCGCGGGTGCGCACGGCGGCGAGGTCCGAGCCCGCCTGCGACTCGGTCAGGTTCATCGTGCCGGCCCATTCGCCCGAGACCATCTTCGGCAGGTAGCGCTCTTTCTGCTCCGGCGTCCCGCACAGCTCGATCGCCTCGATCGCGCCCTGCGTCAGGAGCGGGCACAGATCGAAGGCCATGTTCGCGGCGTGCCACATCTCCTCGACGGCTGTTGCGACGAGCTGCGGCAGGCCCTGGCCGCCGAACTCCGGGCTCTTGGTGAGCCCGTTCCAGCCGTTGGCGCAGTACTGCAGATACGCATCCTTGAACCCGGTCGGCGTCTTGACCGAGCCGTCGTCGAGCCGGCGCGCCCCTTCGCGATCGCCGACTGCATTCAACGGATCGAGCACTTCGGTTGCAAACTTGGCCGCCTCTGCAAGGATCGCGGCGACCGTATCGGGGGTCGCGTCCTCGAATCCCGGCAGCTTGCCGACCTGGTCGAGGCCAGCCAGCTCGTGGAGCACGAACTGCATTTCCTTCAGCGGCGCGTGGTATTGGCTCATGCTTCAGCTGAGTTCCGCGGTCAACTGCGGGATGATCTCGAACAGATCGCCGACGAGCCCGTAATCCGCGATCTGGAAGATCGGCGCATCGGGGTCCTTGTTGATCGCGACGATCACCTTGCTGTCCTTCATTCCGGCGAGGTGCTGGATCGCGCCCGAAATGCCGACCGCAATGTAGAGATCCGGAGCGACGATCTTGCCCGTCTGGCCGACCTGATAGTCGTTGGGCACGTACCCGGCGTCGACCGCGGCGCGCGACGCCCCGATCGCCGCGTTGAGCTTGTCGGCCAGCGCTTCGAGCATCTTGAAGTTCTCGCCGTTCTGCAGCCCGCGCCCGCCGGAGATGACCACGCGCGCGTTGGTAAGCTCGGGACGGTCGGATTTGGTCAGCTCCTGGCCGACGACCCGAGCGACGCTGCGATCCGCTGGCGCGGCAATCGATTCGACCGCGCCGCTGCCTCCGCTCGCCGGCGCAGCGTCGAAGCCGGTCGTGCGCACCGTAATCACCTTCTTCGCGTCCTTCGAGCGCACGGTGGCGAAGGCGTTGCCGGCGTAGATCGGCCGCACGAACGTGTCGTCGGACTCGACCGCGATGACGTCGGAGACCTGCGCGACGTCGAGCAGCGCCGCGATGCGCGGCGCCACGTTCTTGCCGAAGCTCGTCGCCGGCAGCAGGAC
>VBCL01000078.1:6102-6565 GCA_005888865.1 Betaproteobacteria bacterium
GCATCGGCATGGAGGGCCTTCGCCACGCCGGCTACCTTCGCTGCCTCCTCGGCGGCAGCGCGGGCGTTGTGACCGGCGACCAGGACGTGGATTTCGCCCCCGATTTTTCCGGCGGCGCCGATGGTGTGGAGCGTCGCGCTCTTGAGCGCCGCGTTGTCGTGCTCGGCGATGACGAGGATGGTCATGTCCATGTCGGATGCGTCGTTCCCGCGAACGCGGGAACCCAGCGTCTTTGGTCGGGCGTCGCTGCATCCCCGCTTGCGCGGTGATGATCTCTGCCGCTCGATCTCGCTCGCGTCACGAAATCACCTTCGCTTCATTGCGCAACTTCGCCACCAACTCCTTCGCATCGGCGACCTTGCCACCACCCTTGCGCTTCGGCGGCTCGACCACCTTCAGCGTCGTGAGACGCGGCGCCACGTCCACGCCGAGCGCGTCGGGCTTGACCACGTCCAGAGGCTTC
>VBCL01000078.1:6677-18129 GCA_005888865.1 Betaproteobacteria bacterium
GCTCGATCTTCGACGCAAACGTCGCTTGCGGCCAATCGAGGAGCGCCGCGAGCATCTGCCCGGTCTGATTGGCATCGTCGTCGATCGCCTGCTTCCCCATGATGACGAGCTGCGGGCTCTCCTTTACCGCGATCGCCTTGAGCAACTTGGCAACCGCGAGCGGCTGCAACTCGACGTCGGTCTCGACCAGGATCGCGCGGTCGGCGCCGAGCGCGAGCGCGGTGCGCAGCGTCTCCTGGCACGCCGCGAGCCCACATGACACCGCGACGATCTCGGTGGCGATCCCCTTCTCCTTCAACCGCACGGCCTCCTCGACCGCGATCTCGTCGAATGGATTCATCGACATCTTCACGTTCGCGGTGTCGACCCCGGAACCGTCCGGCCTGACGCGCACCTTGACGTTGAAATCGACGACGCGTTTGACGGGGACCAGGACCTTCATGGGAATCGGCGGGGTCTTCGGGCGCGACGCAACGTCGCCGCGAAGCGGATGATTATAGCGGGAACCAGGGTGCCGCCGCACCCGTCGATCCCCTTCGCCGCGCCGGACGGTGTTTCTTCAGCGCGGGGCGATTACCGCATCGCTGTGCAGTGCGGGCTCGCGGCCTGCATCGTCCCCTGCCAGGTGAGCGTGTTGTTGTCGCGCAGCGGATCGGGGACGACGCGGTCCGGATCCGCTTCGACATCGATGCGTACGATGTCGCCGGCCGGGGCGCGGATCGGCGAAAGGACCAGGGTGACGACGCCACCGACGGTCAAGGGCACGAAGTCTGTCGCGTAGACCTTCTCGCGCGCCCCGCTTACTGTGGTGACGGTCGCCCCGACCCGGAAGGAGCCGAGGTCGCCCGAAAGCAGCGGGAGCGGCGCGACGATATGGGAGCCCAGATTCTTGACGTTCGCCGCGACGACGACGAACCCGTCAGTGCCCGCCACGCAATTCATGCTGTTGAGCAAGAGATCCGCGTGCGGCGGCTGATCGTCGAAGATGGGGTAGAAGTACATCGTGTTATCGGGAATTTCGATGACGTACGGAGGGTACACGGGCCGCGGCTTGATCTCGTCGGTGTATACGGTTGCGGACGCGGCGTACCCGGCGTCATGGTACGCGCCCGTGAACTGACAGCCCGCGAGCATCGCCGCGGCAATAACCATTCCGAACCTGGCGATCGAGCGCATGCGCGCCTCCCTTCGACGCCTCAGTGGGTAAACAACCATGCCGCGCGGGTCCGTTTACCGGTCTCCTGCACAGCCAGACGGCTCATGATGACGGCATAAGGCCGGCGGGTCAACTTCGGGGCGGTTGGCCATTCGGAGGCGCGGGCTCGCAAACCGGCTGGTTTTCGCGAACCAGGGCCAGGAGCGCAGTGTAGTCCTGTTGGTCGGCGTCCGTGTCAGCGCTGGCAAGGCTGCGCGCTTGGGCATCGGGAAGCGGCGCGCCCGCCTCGGTCCAGGCTTGCGCCTCCAGCAGGACGCCGTGCTCGTAGCGATACTCCCCGCGCTGCACGCCATTGGCGTACCACGACCGTTTGATGCCGTGCAGCCGGTCGTCAACATAGGGCGCTTCGAGCTTATGCCCGACTTCGTTGCCTTGCTGCGGGTTCGTATACCACAACGCGAGGGTACCGTTCCGAGCGTCGTTGTCCAGCGGCACGACCGCGATGCGCGCGCCGCCCGCCGTCCAGAAGATAAACGTACCGGTCAGCCGGCCTTGGGCGAAGGCCCCCGCCACCCGGAGGACGCCATCGGGCATCCGCAGCTCGTAGCCGCCGTTGGGAACTCCGAAACGGCACTGGCCAACGACGACGTAGGGCTGGGCAAGCGCTTGCCCCACGGCGAGCGCCAGCGGAAAAAGTAGCGTCAGCGGCGCCGCGCCCACCACGCGGCGAGCTCGCCGACAATGCCGCGGCGGAACGCGAGCACGCAGACCACGAAGATCGCTCCGGTGATCACCGTCACCCACTCCCCGAAGCCGGCCAGGTAATTCTCGAGGCCGATGATGACGAATGCCCCGACCACCGGACCGAAGATCGTCCCCATGCCGCCGAGCAGTGTCATCAGAACCACCTCGCCCGACATGGTCCAGTACACATCGGTGAGCGAGGCAAGCTGGAATACGATCGCTTTGGTCGCTCCGGCGAGCCCGGAGAGCGCCGCCGACAGCACGAAGGCAAGGAGCTTATAGCGGTCGGCGTTGTAGCCGAGCGAGATCGCCCGCGGCTCGTTCTCGCGTATCGCCTTCAACACCTGGCCGAAGGGCGAATGCACCGTGCGATAGATCAGAAGGAACGCGCCTGCGAAGATGGCGAGAACGACGTAGTACATCGTCATCGTGTTGGCGAGATCAATGACGCCGAAGAGCTTTCCGCGCGGCACCGCCTGGATACCATCTTCGCCGTGCGTGAACGGCGTCTGCAGGTAGAAGAAGTACACCATCTGCGCGATCGCCAGCGTGATCATCGCGAAATAGATGCCCTGGCGGCGGATCGCCAGCGCCCCGACGATCACGCCGAGTGCCGCCGACGCCGCGGTTCCGGTCAGGATGGCGAGCTCGGGCGTAAAACCCCAGACCTTGGCCGCGTGGGCGGCGAGGTAGCCTGCGGTGCCGAGGAACATTGCGTGACCGAACGACAGCAGCCCGCCGAATCCCAGCAGCAGGTTGAACGCGCAGGCGAACAGCGCGAAGCAAAGCGCCTTCATCAGAAACACCGGGTAGATTCCGACGAAGGGGGCAACGGCGAAAAGCAGGATCATTGCTGCGCTGCCGAGCGCGAAGCCGTTGCCCGCGAAACGGGACGAGGGAGCGGCGGTGGGAGCAGGCGTCGCCATTACCGCTCCCGACCGAAAAGGCCGGCAGGTCGGAGGATCAGCACGATCACCATGACCACGAAAATCACGGTGTTCGACGCCTCGGGATAGAACACCTTGGTGAGACCCTCGACCACTCCCAGGCCGAAACCCGTAATGATCGCGCCCAGGATCGAACCCATGCCGCCGATAACCACCACGGCGAAGACCACGACGATGAGGTCGGCGCCCATCAGCGGGTTGACCTGGTAGATCGGTGCCGCCATCACCCCCGCGAACGCCGCAAGCGCAACGCCGAATCCGTAGGTCAGCGTGACCATCCGCGGAACATTGACGCCGAACGCCTGCACGAGCGCGGGGTTCTCGGTCCCCGCCCGCAAATACGCTCCCAGCTTGGTGCGCTCGATCACATACCAGGTCGAGAGGCATACCGCGAGGGAGGCAACGATCACCCACGCGCGATACTTGGGGAGGAACATGAATCCGAGGTTCAGCCCGCCGGTGAGCACCTCCGGCATCTGGTAAGGCAGCCCGGACGAGCCGAACTGGTTGCGGAACAGTCCCTGGATGATCAGCGCCAGGCCGAAGGTCAGCAGCAGGCCATAGAGGTGATCGAGCTTGTACAAGCGCGAAAGCATCGTCCGTTCGATGATGACGCCGAACGCGCCGACCGCCACCGGCGCCGCCACGAGCGCCCACCAATAGCCGAGGCCGAGGTACTGCAGCAGGAACCACGCGCAGAACGCCCCCATCATGTACAGCGCGCCGTGGGTGAAATTGATGATGTTGAGCAAGCCGAAGATCACCGCCAGGCCGAGCGAGAGCATGGCGTAGAACGCGCCATTGATCAGCCCGATCAGCAGTTGACCGTAGAGTGCCTGCATAAAATGTCCGTCAGTCCCCCGAAAGCGACGCCCAGAGCGTTCGTCGTTCCCGCGCAAGCGGGAACCCAGCGTCGTTGGTCGCAAGACACTGAATCCCCGCGTCCGCGGGGATGACGCGGTTGTTTCCGATCGCCGCGACGCTTCGCGTCTTGCTCTCGGACATTCGCGTCACTTCACCAGCGGGCACTCGCCATCCTTCAACGGGCGGAAGGCCTGATCGGCAGGGATCGTCGCGCGCACCTTGTAATAGTCCCAGGGAGCCTTCGACTCCGACGGCTTTTTCACCTCGACCAGGTACGCCGGATGGATCTTGCGGCCGTCGGCGCGGATGCTGCCTTTGCCGAACAGCGGATCATCGGTGGGCATCTCCTTCATCTTGGCGATGACCTTGGTTCCATCGTCGCTCTTCAACGCCTCGACGGCCTTGAGATAGTGCGTCACCGCTGAATACACGCCAGCATGCACCATCGTCGGATGGATGCCTTTGTCGCGCTCGGCAAAGCGCTTGGCGAATGCCCGCGTCTGGTCGTTGGTGTCCCAGTAGAACGTGTTGGTGATGATCAGCCCCTGCGCGGTCTGCAGGCCGAGCGAGTGGATGTCGGTGAGGAATACCAGAAGACCGGCGAGGTTCTGGCCGCCCTTGACGATCCCGAATTCGGCCGCCTGCTTGATCGAGTTGGTCGTGTCGCCTCCGGCGTTCGCGAGGCCGACGATCTTCGCCTTCGACGCCTGCGCCTGCAGCAGGAACGAGCTGAAGTCCTGCGTGTTCAGCGGGTGGCGCACCTTGCCCAGCACCTTGCCGCCGTTCTTGAGCACAACCGCTTCGGTGTCGCGTTCGAGCGCGAGGCCAAACGCGTAGTCCGCGGTGAGGAAGAACCAGGTGTCGCCACCGGTCTTGACGATCGAGCTCCCCGTGCCGTTAGCCAGCATCCAGGTGTCGTAGGTCCAGTGGATCGTATTCGGAGTGCACGCCTTGCCGGTGAGGTCCGACGACGCCGCCCCGGAGACCAGGAACGCCTTGCCCTTGTCCTTGGTGATCTGGTTGACGGCGAGCGCAACGCCGGAATTCGGCGTGTCGACAATCACATCGACCTTGTCGACGTCGTACCACTGCCGCGCGATGTTCGAGCCGATGTCAGGCTTGTTCTGGTGGTCGGCGGAGACGATCTCGACCTTGTAGCCGCGCTTCTCGATGCCGGAATCCTCGACCGCCATCCTTGCCGCGACCACCGAGCCGGCGCCCGCCAGGTCGGTGTAGAGGCTCGACATGTCGGACAAGACGCCGATCTTGATCACGTTGTCCGAAATCTGGGCCTGCGCGGCGCCGCCGCTCGCAGCAAGCGCAAGCGCCGCCGCAAGCAAAGTGTGTCGAATGATTTTCATCGTGTTTCCTTCGCTGCGTTGATGTTGATGTCGGTGCTGCCGGATGTCGTGTTGTTATACGCCGAGATACTCATGCAGCTTGCCCATCTTCGCTTCGATCTCGGTGTTCAGGATCATGTCGATGACGCGGCCGCGTTCCATCACGTAATGGCGATCGGCGACGGTCGCGGCGAAGCGGAAATTCTGCTCGACCAGGAGGATCGTGAAACCCTTCGCCTTCAACTTCTGGATCGTGCGCCCGATCTGCTGAACGATCACCGGCGCCAGGCCCTCGGTGGGCTCGTCGAGCATCAGCAGATTGGCGCCGGTGCGCAGTATGCGGCCGATTGCCAGCATCTGCTGCTCGCCCCCCGAGAGCTTGGTGCCCTGGCTCCTCAGGCGCTCTTTCAGGTTCGGGAACAGCTCGAAGATCTCGGCCACGGTGAGGCCGCCCGGCTTGACCTGCGGCGGCAGCATGAGGTTCTCCTCGACGTCGAGGCTCGAGAAGATGCCGCGTTCCTCCGGGCACAACGCCAGCCCCATGCGGGCGATCCGGTTCGATGGCAGGTCGATCGTCTCGGTGCCATCGAAGAGCACCGAGCCCTTGCGCTGGCCGACGATCCCCATGATCGACTTGAGCGTCGTGGTCTTGCCCGCGCCGTTGCGCCCGAGCAGCGTGACGACCTCGCCGGGCGCGACCTCGAACGCGGCGCCATGGAGAACGTGCGACTCGCCGTACCATGCGTTGAGATCGCGTACGCCGAGCAGGGGCGCGGGGGCTCCGTTGAAGGTACGCGGGTCGAGTGCTCCGTGGCTTTCAAGCATGACCCGCACCCAGGTAGGCTTCGATGACGGCGGCATTCCTGGACACCGCAGCGTAGTCGCCCTGCGCCAGAATTTCGCCGCGCGCGAGCACGGTAATGTGATCCGACAGCGTCGACACCACCGACAGGTTGTGCTCGACCATGAGCACGGTCCGGTTCGCGGCAACTTTCTTGATCAGCGCCGTGATCCGCTCTACGTCGTCGTGCGCCATACCCGCCGTCGGTTCGTCGAGCAGCATCATCTCCGGGTCGAGCGCGAGCGTGGTTGCGATCTCCAATGCGCGCTTGCGTCCGTAGGGCAGCTCGACAGCGAAAGTGGTCGCGAATCCGCCGAGTCCGACCGCCTCCAGCAATTCCTCGGCGCGGTTGTCGAGCGCCGAGAGCGCGCGGGCGGAGCGCCAGAAGTCGAAGGAGCCCCCGCGTTTGCCTTGCAGCGCAATGCGCACGTTCTCGAGCACGGTGAGGTGCGGGAAGGTCGCCGAGATCTGGAACGATCTGACCATGCCCATTTTCGCGATCGCCGCTGGCCGCGACCCCGTAATCTCTTGGCCGTTGAACATGATCTGACCCGAGGTCGGCGTCAGGAAATGCGTAAGCAGATTGAAGCAGGTTGTCTTGCCCGCGCCGTTGGGTCCGATCAGTGCGTGAATCGTGCCGCGACGCACCTCGAGATCGACGCCGTTGACGGCGACGAACCCTTTGAACTCCTTGGTGAGCCCCCGCGTCTGCAGAATGATTTCGTCGGCCATGCGCCGCCCCGATCGGCAAGTGCCGCCGGGAGCCTCCTGTCGGAACGTCGCGCGATTATCCGGAACCGACGAAGTATTGGCAATCGAAACCGGAGAGCGTCGGCGTCCCGGTCAGATCCATATCGCTAGTCGCCCCACTTCGGGGCGCGCTTTTCGACGAACGCGTCGATGCCTTCGTGCGCATCCGGTTCGAGCAGGTTGCACGCCATCGCATCGCCGGCCAGATCGTAGGCCGGCTGCAGTCCGAGCTCGATCTGCCGGTAGAAGGCCTGCTTGCCTGCCGCGATAATCCGCGCGCTCCTGGCGAGAATGATCCGGGTGAACGCGGCAATCGCTGCATCCAGCCCCGCGGCTGGGACGACTCGATTCACGAGCCCCCATGCGAGCGCTGTCGCGGCGTCGATCGGCTCACCGGTCAGAAGCATCTCCATCACTCTCTTGCGTGCAATGTTGCGTCCGACGCCGACCGCAGGCGTCGTGCAGAAGACGCCGACGTTCACACCGGGCAACGCGAAACGCGCACCATCCGCGGCGACTGCGAGATCGCACATCGCCACCAGCTGGCAGCCTGCCGCCGTGGCGATGCCGTGCACGCGCGCAATCACCGGCTGCGGCAACGTAGTCAACGACATCATCAATGCATTGCACTCCGCGAACATCTGCTGCTGCCACGCGAGATCGGGATGGGCGCGCAGCTCCTTCAGGTCATGCCCTGCGCAAAACCCTTTGCCCTCGGCGCCGAGCACCACGCAGCGAAGAGCAGGATCGGCCGCGATGCGTTCAAATTCCATGCGCAACGCCGCGATCATGTCGCGCGAAAGCGCGTTGTAGCGCTCACCGCGATTGAGCGTCAGGTGGCAGACGCCGCCGTCCACGCGAGAAAGCACAAAAGGGGCAATGCCGGCTTCGAGGGGCGCGTTCACTTGGGACCTCCGCAATCTTCCCCTTCATTTTAGGACCGGGGCGGCCGGGCAGCGAGAGCCTAAGGTCTGCCAAGTTCCAGACTGTGGTACGTCTGTTGACTTCCCTATGTTTTTCCAACATCATAGGGTTATTCACTATTAGTTTGCCTTATTCTAGAGTTTTCATCTAGCGCTGGGATTCAGCCTCCGACCCAGCCAAGCGCGTGAACAGTCCAAGTTCCTCCCCTTTCCTGCTCGCCGCGGGCGATTCGCCGAATCACCCTCGCTCCCGGATCACCGCTCTATATCGCGCCGACGAGGCGGCGACCCTGCGGCCGCTCCTGCGCGAAGCGGAGTTCGCGCCTCACGCGCTCGCCGAGACGCAACGTCTTGCCGCATCGCTCGCGCAAGGCGTGCGCAACGCGCGAAGCCGTTCCGGCGGCGTCGACGCGCTGATGCTCGAGTTCTCGCTCGACTCGCGAGAGGGCGTCGCCCTGATGTGCCTCGCCGAGGCGTTGCTGCGGATCCCGGATGCGGCCACGCGAGACCGTCTGATCCGCGACAAGATCGGCGGCGGGGACTGGCGTGCGCACGTGGGCCGAAGCCCGTCTCTGTTCGTCAACGCCGCGGCCTGGGGCCTGCTCGTCACGGGCCGGCTCGTCGACTCGCGCAGCGACACAGCGCTCGAGGCTGCGCTGACATCGCTCTTGCGCAAGGGCGGCGAGCCGCTGATCCGCAAGGGGGTCCGGACGCACCATCGCCGAGGCTATCGCCAACGCCCGCGAGCGCGAGGCGCGCGGCTACCGCTTCTCGTATGACATGCTGGGCGAAGCCGCGGTGACTGCCGAGGATGCGGAACGCTATCTCGTCGCTTATAGGGATGCGATCAACGCGATCGGTGACGCGTCGGCAGGTAAGGGAATCTACGATGGGCCGGGGATATCGATCAAGCTCTCTGCCCTGCACCCGCGCTACACGCGCTCGCAACGCGACCGCGTGCTCGCCGAGCTGATGCCGCGGCTCGGAGAGCTCGCGTACCTGGCACGCGCCCGCGACGTCGGGCTCAACATCGACGCCGAGGAAGCCGACCGGCTCGACCTCTCGCTCGATCTCTTCGAAAAGCTTGCTGGCGATCCGGGACTCACCGGTTGGAACGGACTCGGGTTCGTCGTGCAGTCGTACCAGAAGCGCGCACGCGCCGTGATCGACTGGCTCGTCGATCTCGGACGGCGCAACGAACGCAGGCTCATGGTCCGGCTGGTCAAGGGCGCGTACTGGGACAGCGAGATCAAGCGCGCGCAGGTCGAAGGGCTCGCCGATTACCCCGTGTTCACGCGCAAGGTGCACACCGACGTGGCGTATCTCGCCTGCGCCCGGGCGATGCTCGCGGCGCCCGACGCGATCTATCCCCAGTTCGCGAGTCACAACGCGTTCACGATCGCCGCGATCCACACGCTGGCGGGCTCCACCGATTACGAATTCCAGTGCCTGCATGGCATGGGCGAGAGCATGTACGACCAGATCGTCGGGCCTGACCGGCTTAACCGCGCCTGCCGCGTCTACGCGCCGGTCGGGTCGCACGAAACGCTGCTGGCCTACCTCGTGCGCCGCTTGCTCGAGAACGGCGCCAACACATCGTTCGTCAACCGCATCGTCGACCCTGCGGTCGATATCGCGGAGCTCGTCGCCGACCCCATCGCGCGAGCGTGGGCCACCCGCGGCGCACCGCATCCGCGCATTCCGCGACCAGCGGCGCTCTACGCTGACCACAGGAATTCGCGCGGCATCGATTTCTCCGACGAGTCCGCCCTCGCTGACCTGGAACGCGAGCTCGATGCGGCGCCGAAGCAGACCGACGCCGCGCCGATGCTGGGCAGACCCGCGCCCGACGACTCGGGCGAACACACGACGATCACCAACCCGGCCGACCGTCGCGAGCAGGTGGGAAGCGTGGTCGAGTCATCGCTTGCACAAGTCGCGCGCGCGGTCGAGGTCGCGTCATCGGACGGCATGGCCTGGGCGCGTACCACCGCCGCCGAGCGCGCGAGCTGTCTGGAAACTGCCGCCGATCTGCTCGAGCAGGAGCGCAGCGCACTGCTTGCGCTGGCAGTGCGCGAAGCCGGCAAGACGCTCCCGAACGCCCAGGGAGAAGTCCGCGAAGCGGCCGATTTTTGCCGCTACTACGCAGCGCAAGCTCGGCGCGAGCTTGCCGACGCGACACCGCGCGGCCCGCTGGTGTGCATCGCACCGTGGAATTTCCCGCTGGCGATCTTCGTCGGCCAGGTCGCCGCCGCGCTCGCCGCGGGCAATCCGGTGCTGGCGAAACCCGCCGAACAGACCCCTCTCATCGCGGCCGCGGCCGTCGCGCTGCTGCACCGTGCCGGCGTCCCGCGCGCCGCGCTTCAACTCCTTCCGGGCCGCGGCGAGACCGTGGGCGCAGCGCTGGTGGCCGATCCACGCATCGCCGGCGTGCTCTTCACCGGGTCGACCGCGGTCGCCCGCGCCATAAACGGCACCCTTGCGCAGCGCGCCGACGATCCGGTGCTGATCGCCGAGACCGGGGGCCAGAACGCCATGATTGTCGACAGCTCGGCGCTGCTCGAGCAGGTCGTCGCCGACACGTTGAGCTCCGCCTTCGACAGCGCCGGTCAGCGTTGCTCGGCGCTGCGCGTGCTCTGCCTGCAGCACGACATCGCCGAGCGCGTGCTGGCGATGCTGACGGGCGCGATGGCGGAGCTCACGATCGGTGACCCGCGCAGGCTCGATACCGACGTCGGCCCGGTGATCGATGCCGCCGCGCATGCTTCGCTGGAGCAGCATGTCGAACGCATGCGCGCCGCCGGGGCTTTGGTGTTCCAGCTGCCGCTTCCGGGAGCTTGCGCACACGGTACGTTCTTCCCGCCCACGCTGATCGAAATCGATCGAATCGAAGCGCTTTCCGGCGAAGTCTTCGGGCCGGTGCTGCACGTGCTGCGCTATCGAGAGGGCGAGCTTGGATCGCTGATCGCATCGATCAACGCGACCGGTTACGGACTGACACACGGCATCCAGACGCGGATCGACGAGACCGTCGACGCGGTGTGCGCTCAGATTCGTGCCGGCAACATCTACGTCAATCGCAACATGATCGGCGCGGTGGTCGGCGTGCAGCCCTTCGGCGGCGACGGATTGTCGGGAACGGGGCCGAAGGCCGGTGGGCCGCACTACCTGCGGCGGCTGGTGCGCGAGAACGCTACAGCGCTTCCCAGAGGATTCGCCGCGCCGGTGGAGCTTCCGGGTCCGACCGGCGAATCGAACACGCTCTCATTATGGCCGCGTGGCCGTATAGCCTGCATCGCCGACGACGAAAAAGCGCTCCACGCCCAGGTGAGCCTTGCGGCTGCGACGGGCAATCTCGCGCTGCTCACCCGTTCGGAAGCCGCGAAGCGCATCGCGATGCAAGCCGACGCGCGCTGCGAGATCGTGACCGATCCGCTGGCGGCAGACCCCGATGCGGTGCTCTTCGCCGGAAGCGATGCCCGCGCGCTCGAGATCAGGCAAGCGCTCGCAGCTCGCGGGGGCTGGATCGTTCCGCTGCTTCGCGTCGATGCGACTCACCCGGGCGATCCGCTACGCCTCGTTCGCGAACGAACGGTGACGATCAATACCACGGCGTCCGGCGGCAATGCGTCACTGTTGTCGCTCGCCGAGGACGTCGGATCAAAGGCGCCGCGATGAGGAAGCTCGACGCGATCGACCTCAAGATCCTCGCGGAGCTCCAGCGCGACGGCCGCCTGTCGAACGTAGCGCTGGCGAAGATCGTCGGGTTGAGTCCGACCCCGTGCAGTGAGAGAGTCCGCGCACTGGAAGCGGCGGGCATCATCGGCGGCTACGCCGCCAGGCTGGACGCCGAACGGCTCGATCTCGGCTTGCTGGTCTTCATCGAG
>VBCL01000533.1 GCA_005888865.1 Betaproteobacteria bacterium
CGATCGAGGCGTCGATCGTCGTTGCCGGACGTATGCGTCCGCGCTCGAAGTCGACGCGATCGACCACTCGCGCGCCGAACCGATCGATGGCATCCTGCCGGCTGCCGTCGAATTCCACAGGCAGCCCGCTTCCGAACGAGGTGCTCACCGCCACCGACGCTGCTCCGCGCTGATACATCAGGCGGCCGCCAGCCGTGTTTCGCTGATCCTGGGTGACGACGAAGCGATCGGTGGAATCGAGGGCGCTCGTCTCGTCGCCCAGAAGCAGACCGCCGTGCACCGGCAGGTACCCCACGCCGGTCATGTTCGCGTAGCTGAGAAAGCCGGAAAATCCGCGCCACGACGGCACGTTCACTTTCACTTCCGTGCCGCGGATATTCGCTTTGCGGAAGGCGATGGGAAAGGTGACGCCGGTATTCAGCAGCACATCATCGTCGGCGAAGTCCGCCACCTGGCGGGAGTAGGCCGTCACATCGAGCCGCAGCTTTCCGAAAAACCCTTTGGTGAATCCCGCCTCGTAAAAATTTCCACGCGACGGCGACACCGGCAGCCGCACCACCTGCTCGCTCAGCGCTTCGACGGACGCCGAGCTCGCCAGCAGCAGGTTCTCGAAAGACGGCGTCTGAAACGCGCGATCGTATGACGCGCGGACGACGAAATCGCCGTGAGCCGGCGCCCACGCAATCGCCACACGCGGGCTCGCAGCGGTGTCTCGTGTCAGAAACGCGTACCGATCCCATCGCAGCCCGACGCTGGCTGTCCAGTCGGCGAGCGTGATTCGATCCTGAAGGAACAGCGCCTGCTCGCGATCGCGGCCACGGCCGGTGAACGCGAAGCTTCGAGCCGTGCCAGGCTCGAACTGTTCCGGATCTGTGATGAGGTATCCGAATTGCTCGCGCACGGCGCCAAAATCGGCGTCGCCGCCGGCCTTCCATTCGTGCAGGCCGTGGTGACCGTTCAATGTGAATTTCGCATAGCTCTCGCGCAACCCGCGATCCTGTGCCGCGCGGATGGGCGTCGATTCCGCGTTCGACCACAGCCTCGCCGCGAGGTCGCGCGTCATCCCGCGCACCTCCCACAGCAGCGTGGGCGAGGCGATGTGCTGATACGAAAACTGCACGGCGGTTTCACGGCCGCTGCGGTCCTGTCGCTGGCCGGCATCCTGCTGAATGCGCTCGTTGGGCACGAGAAACGCCGACTGGCCGTGGCGAACAATGACGCCGAACCGATCGTTGGCGCGAAGCGATTGATCGAACCGGCTGGACGCGCGCGAGCTGCTGCCGTGGTTCGAATGGTTTTCTTCGACAGGCGGATCGAGATAGCGATCGGTCCGTGCCCAGCCGCCGCTCGCCGAGACCGTCGTGTTCCGCCAGCCGTATTGTCCGGTGGCGTCGCTGCTGATCGTCCCGAAGCTGCCGGCGGCCGTTCCGATCGTGCCGTGAAATCCGAGGGTGGCGTCGTCTGCCGTGACTACTTCGATGATGCCGCCGAGCTTGCGGCCGTACTCGGCGGGGAATCCGCCCGTCAGCACGCCCATCGACTGCACCGAATCGGCCTCAATCTCGGGCGCGAACGACGGCGACCGATTGTCGGTGAGCGGCAGGCCGTCGACGATGTATTGCGTCTGATATTCCGAGCCGCGGGGATGCAGCACGCCGTTGGCTTCGAGTAGCCAGCCGGGCTGCGTGCTGACGAGATCGGGCAGCGCCCGGCCGGGCAGCGCGAGCACGCGGCCCTGAATCGTCTCGCGGCCGATTCGATTCACCGCGCCGGTTTGCTGCACGTCGANNNGATCAGGGTGTCTTCGACGCTCACGTTTACCTGGCTCTGGAGCACGGCAAGGCCCAGCGTGACGGCGAACGGCGTCGGCGTGGCCGAACGAATCTCCACCAGGCCGGAAAACGGCGCAAACCCCTCGCGGGTCACTTGAATGTCGTAGGTGCCGAACGGCAGTTGCCTCGCGATGACCTGTCCCTGCCCGTTGGTCTGGAGCGCGCGATGCACCTGATTCGCCTGGCTGACGAGCTCCACCGAGCTCTGGATCGGAAGGCCGGTCGGATCGCTGACCGTCACGCGCAGCTCGCCTGTGTTGCTCGGCGCAAATTGCGCGAGCATCACCGCCAGAACGCAGCAGTTGAGCATGGACACATTCCTGTCTCGTCGCAGAGACGCGCAGACGCAGAAAATTCCATTTTAGAATACACGCCAATAAGAAACGAGGCGGGC
>VBCL01000534.1 GCA_005888865.1 Betaproteobacteria bacterium
TGCGGATCAGGGCGAGCAACAGCGCGGCACCGGGGCGATGGTCGAGCAGCAGCGCGATCGCGCCCGGTCCCCACACGAGGCCGCTGCCCACGACGGGGAGGATGGCGAAGACCATCGTGACCACGCCCCAGAAGACCGCGTTGGGGAGGTGGACGATCCAGAATCCCACGCCGACGAGCAGCCCCTGGACCGCGGCGGTGAGGCCGGTGCCGATGATCGTCGAGGTCGTCACGTCGCGAAACCGCTGCCGCAGCTTCTCGGCGTTCTTGGCGGAGAAGGGGATGTAGGGTCGCACGGCTTCCCAGGTCTGCTCGGGCCGGAGCAGCAGGTAGAACAAGCCGAACAGGGAGATCGTCAGGTTCAGGGCGAGCCGCGTGGCGGTGCCGATCAACCCGAACGCCGAGGAGCCGATCCACGACACCACCTGCGCGCCCAGGTCGGCGATGCGCGGGCCCAGGTCCACGCCGGCGATCTGAAGCTGGGCCAGGCGGCCGAGGATCGGGTTGCGGACGACGCTGCCGGCGATCTGCTGGGCCTGCGACACCACCAGCCCGGCGAACGAGACCCCGGGCACCACTATAAGGAAGAGGGCGAGCGCGACGACGAGAATGGCGGCGAGCTGCTCCCGCATGCGGCGGGCCAGCCATTGCTGCACCGGCGCGAACACGGCGTACAGCACCGGGATGCCGACGAGCCCCGTGACGTAGGGGCTCAGCGCGATGACGATGGCGACGCCGAGCAGCAGGACGACGCCGGCAGCGCTCTGCTGTTTCGAGTCGAGCAAACCCATGCGGTAGAGTAGGCCACGCCCGGAGGGCGCGCCAGCCCTGGCTTCTTGCGGCCCTCCCGATCCCGCGGTACGTTAGCGCGCTCGTGGTCGTGCGGGCGGTCGCAGCGCGACTCACCGTCACCCAACCCCATACACCTCATTCATCATGAAAAAAAGCCTAGTCATGGTGTTGGTGGGATTGTCGCTGGTCGCTCCTCACGCCGTTGCCCAGCAGAAGACTGTTTCCGGTAAGGTGACGAGTGAGCAGGGCGCTGCCTTGTCCGGTGTATCGGTCCGAATCAAGGGGACCAACAGCGGAACCTCGAGCAACAGCGCAGGAAGCTACGCCATCCGCGCCGAGGTGGGCCAGGTGCTGCAGTTCCGGTTCATCGGGACCGCTCTGGTCGAGCGCACCGTCGGCGCCGACGATGTCATCAACGTCGAGCTGCGCAAAGTCGCGATGGATCTCGATGCCGTGGTCGTGACGGCGTTGGGGCAAACCACTGCCCAACGGGCCTTGGGCACGGCACAGCAGACCGTTCGCGGCGTCGAGATCGCGCAAACGCAGCGGGAGAATTTCGTCAACGCGCTGCAGGGCCGCATCGCCGGCGTGGATGTGACGAGCAGCTCGGGCGTGCCGGGCGCGTCCTCCTCGATCACGATCAGAGGCGTCAGCGAGATCAGTAGCAGCAACCAACCGCTGATCATCGTCGATGGGCTGCCGATGGACAACCGGACCCTCAATACGGGACTGCTCGCGTCCGATGCGAATTCGAACACGGCGCTCTCGAATCGCGGGATCGACTTCACCAACCGGGCCGCCGATCTCAATCCGGACGACATCGAGACGCTCACCGTATTGAAGGGGCCGGAAGCCGCGGCGCTGTACGGCATTGACGCGGCGAACGGCGCCATTGTCATCACGACCAAGCGGGGGAGAGCCGGCGGCGGAGTGCAGTATAGCAACAGTTTCCGAATCGAACGGACCCGCGCCAAGCCGGCGCTGCAGCGCGTGTACGGTCCGACGTCGGTGACGGGGGGGCTCCTCGGCTCGTTCCAGTACTTCGGCAATCCGTATCCCGCCGGCACCGTGTTCTACGACAATATCGACGGCTTCCTCAGGACGGGGACGACGGTCAGCCACGGCCGACACCCGCGTCAACTACCGGTTGGGCACGTCCGTCGACCGGCAAGAAGGGGTCGTCCCGAATTCAGGCTACCAGCGGATCAACGTGACGGGAGCGTCGCAGGCCCAAATCACCCCCTGGTTGAACAGCGACCTCTCGATGGCCTACACGTACGACAACAACGATCAGGTGTACAAGGGCGACTTGGGCCCGCTCATCGACCTGATGGTCTGGCCCCAGACCGACAACGCGAAGGATTACCTCACGCCACTCGGCGCCCGGCGCCAGGTCACCGCCCAGACGGCGTCGACAGAACTGGATAATGCGTACTTCAACGTCGTCAAGAACAAGATCAACGCCAAGACCAATCGTGTCATCGTCAATCTCGGCCTGCTGCTGACTCCGTTTTCGTGGGGGAGCCTCAAGACCAACCTCGGCG
>VBCL01000538.1:0-471 GCA_005888865.1 Betaproteobacteria bacterium
GTTTTCGGTAAAGCCCTGCACCGATATCACCGGCGAGCACGGTGCGCATGAACGCGTAGCGCCCGCCGGTCCAGCCGCGGCGAGGTCTTTCATGCTTGCCGGCATCGGGCGGGATCAAGACCTGGGTACCCATGTTCACGACCTCGTCGATCTGCTGCTCATGCCAGTAGCCGCTGTCCGCGAGCGCAACCCCCGGCGTGTCGTTCACACCAACCTGCTCTAGCTCGCGGCGAGTGGCGCTGATCATCGGCTCGAGATGCCCGAAGTCCGGTGAGCTGAGCGTGACCTCAGCCGCCAGCACGATCTGATGCTCGTTCACGACAGCCTGCACGTTGTAACCCTGCGTGTAGCTGCGCGGCGTCTTCACATTGCGTGAGTCCAGGTCGGTCACGTTGATCTTCCCCGGCGGATCCTCCGGCGCCACGTAGGGGTTCGGGCGCGCCCCGAAGCGCCGGCCGTCCTTGGTCACGG
>VBCL01000538.1:534-2503 GCA_005888865.1 Betaproteobacteria bacterium
CGCTCGACCCGCAGTGTTCTCCTGCAGGCGAGCCTCGCACTCAAGCAGGCGCTCCGAGCGAGACCTCGGGATCGGATGGGCCGCCAGGCGGCGGTGCTCATCAAGCTGGTGGCGCGCCTCGCGCACCCACCCCTCACGCCCTTGCACGCGCGCGACGATCGCCTCGGGATCAAACACGAGCTCCACACCCTGCGCCTCGGCCGTCACGTCTTCTCGCTCTGCGCGCTCGCGCGCGAGCTTCTCCTTGGCGTTGCGCAGCGCAGCGCGTCGCCCCTCACGCGTTCGTAGATGCTCAGGCAGCTCATCGCCGCGCGCCTCACCGTAGAGCGCGTCCTCGGCCGCGTCGACTTCGCCCGCCTCCTTCAGGATCTCCCGCGCGAGCTGCTCGTAGTCAACGGTTGAATGATGCGAGGCGTTCGCGTGGACCTTTGTCCCGTCGATCGCGATCACCCCGACCTTCACCAACCCCGACTCCCGACAGAGCCCCAGCACCTCGCTGAACAGGCCCGCCAGCGCTGCCTCGTGGCGCACACGAAAGCGCGCGATCGTCGCGTGATCGGGCGTCTGCTGCGCGGCGATCACCCGATAGGCGACATCCTCCACGCAGCGGCGCTCGATGCCTCTGGAGGAGCGCTCGCCCTGTGCGTAGGCGTACATCAGAAGCGCCACCATCATCGACGGCTCAAACGCCGCGCGACCCCACCCATCCTGGCGGTAGGAGCCATAGAACGCCGCCAGATCCATCTCCTCCACCGACGCCAACACGAACCACGCCAGATGACCCTCCGGCAGCCAATCACGCGGGTCCGGCGGCATCAAGAACGCCTGCTCACGATCACACGCCAAGAAGTTCATAGCCATGTCCTGAAGTCTCTTAACGACCTCGGACAGACCTCGGTTTGCGCGACACCCACGACGAGCTGCAGCAGCCAAGACCGCATCAACGTTGGTCGCTGCTTTCGGGACGGAAGGCGTAAGCACCTGAGGACGTGCACGGAACGGCGATTCTCGTCCTACCGTACGCGCGTTCGCGATGGCATACCCCCGGTCTCGACAGGCGCGGACCGGAGGGAATGCGGTAGCTCAGGTGCGAGCCGCCCTTGATGACGCTGCGGGGAACGGGTCGTATCGTCAGACCGGGCGATCCGGGCTGCCGCGAGGCGCGAGATCATCGCTCTCGGCCGGAGCAGAAGTGTGAGTGGTGTTCGTCGACCGCGCTCGCATTCAAGCGAACCCGGCAGAGCGGGTTGGCGTCTGCCGACTACCCCGTTGATCGCGGCGAGGGAGGCGACGCCTAGCTCGTGAGTCCCACGATGCCGTTGCGCAGCAGGGTCGCGGCGAGCAGCACGATGATCACCGCCGCGATTGTTCTCGCGTGGCGTTCGAGCCAGCCCCGCAGTGCATAAAGCGTCCTGAGGGTGCGCTCGCGCGCCACCAGAAGCGAGAGAAGCGCTACCAGCAGCGGAAGCAGCGAAACCAGCGCGAAGCCGAGCCAAAGGACGATGTATTCCCCTGCGCTCGGGTTCAGCTGTGAAATGTCCTTCAGGGCGATCGGGATAAACCCTCCTGGGTTCGCGAGCGTCGCGCCCGCGGCGACGATCGCGACCGCCGGCGAGGAGGCGATCTGGCTCACTTTCTCGACCGCGTCGGCCGCGCGCTTGGGGTCGCGCGGTCGGCGCATCGCGCGCACGACAAACACCAGCAGCAGAGCGCCGAAGGCAATGTCGAGGATCGCAACCCACGTCGGAGGCGTTTCCGAGGAAGAGTTGGAGGGGGCGGCTGCGTTTCCGAGCACGAACGCGGCCACGACACCGATGACCAGCGTCACGCCGAACGCGCCGAGGAAGAACCAGAGGCCGGTTCGCCCCGGTCGTTCGCCAAGCACGAGCGCAAGGACAGTGAACGTGAGCGTCGTCGGCGACAGCATCGCGGCCACAGCGGTCAGCCCGAGCTCGACATCGACGGACGT
>VBCL01000537.1 GCA_005888865.1 Betaproteobacteria bacterium
ATTCGACACGGCGTAATAGCCGCTGTCTTCCAGCGCCGCGAGCGCGACGCTCTTGCCGGAGCCGGAGACGCCGCCGATCAGCAGGAGGTCCATGGGGTGTTCGCGGCGGGGCGGATGCGCACAGATTTTCGTAGGGCCGAATTCATTCGGCCATCAATCGACCGCTGCTGTGCGAATGAATTCGCACCTACGGGAACGATCATCGGAACAAACGGATACGGCCTAACCTCCATCTTCCATGAGCTTCTGCTGCCTCTCGATGAATTCCTTGGTGCTGTCGATGCCGCGCTGGTTGAGCACGAAGTTGCGCACCGCCGCCTCGACCAGCACCGCAAGATTGCGGCCCGCGGCCACCGGAATCGTCACCTTGCGGATCGGTACGCCGAGAATCTCCTGATAGGTCGCGTCGACCTGCAGGCGATCGAGCTCCGAGAATTGCTCGTCGCTGTGATCTTCCAGATTGACCATCAGCTTGAGCAGCTTTCGCGGGCGCACCGCCGTCTCGCCGAAGATGGTGCGGATGTTGAGCACGCCGATGCCTCGCACCTCGAGGAATTCCTTCAGCACCGTGGGGCAGCGCCCCTCGATGGTGTCCGGGGAAATGCGGTAGAGCTCGACGATGTCGTCGGCGACCAGTCCGTTGCCGCGCGAGATCAGCTCCAGCGCAAGCTCGCTCTTGCCGATCGCGGAAGCGCCGGTGATGAGCACGCCTATTTCCAGCACATCGAGGAACACGCCGTGCAGCGTCGTCGACTCCGCCAGCACCCGCGCCAGATAGAGCCGGATCACGTCGACGACATGCGGCGAAGGTTGGGGCGAAGTCATGAGCGCGATGTGGTGCCGGTTGCATTCGTCGAGCAGATGCGCTGGGACGTCTTCGCCATTGGCGACGATGATCGCGGCGAGCTCGGTCGTGAACAGCCTGCCGATCGACTTCGTCAACGCGTCTTCGGGCAAGCCGCGGAGGTACGCAGCCTCGGCGGCGCCGATGAGCTGCACGCGGAAGGGGTGAATGAAGTTCATGTGACCGACCTGGCCGATGGTCGGTTTGAGGGCAGCTTCGCCGATCAGCACGCGATTGCCGCCCTGCCGGCCGGCGAGCCAGTTGAGTCCCAGTCGTTGCTGGTTCTCGACGAACAGCTTCTCGATGCTGACCTGCCGCATCGCGTCGCCCTCGCTCACGACGCGCGCTCCCAGGTCGAAAACAGGCGATGCAGGCTGCCTGCATCGGTCGCTACGGTAAGCCGATCACGAAAAGAGCGCTCGCTGAACATCTCCGCGAGCTCGGACAGAAGCAGCAGATGCTCTTCGGTCGCGTGCTCGGGAACGAGCAGGACGAAGACCTGTCCGACCGGCTTGCCGTCGGGCGCGTCGAACGGGATCGGCTGCCGCGGCCGCACGAATGCGCCCATCGCGTGCGTGAGGCCCTTGATGCGTCCATGGGGAATCGCGATGCCCTGGCCGAGGCCGGTCGAGCCGAGCTTTTCTCGCGCGAACAGGCTGTCGAAAACGACCGAGCGCGCGATCTGCGCGTGATCTTCGAAAAGCTGGCCGACTTGCTCGAAAAGCGGCTTCTTGCTCGTGGCCTCGAGATCGAGCAGGATGTTCGCTTCGGGAAGGAGTTGCGCGATCTGGTTCATGCTGGTGCCCACACGAGCGGCGCGAGACCCCAGAAAGACGACCGGCGGTCAGGTTCTGACTCGGCCGGCCGGCGCGATAGTGCTAGAAGGGCAAGAATTATACGCTACTTCGGGGGCTTTCTCCGGTGTGCAGCGGACGTCGCGACGCGCTTGACCGGTACCGCGGTGTGCCGCTGACCGTTGCGCTTCTCCTTGAGCTTGAGCACCTGGCGATCGAGCTTGTCCGCAAGAGCGTCGATGGCCGCGTACATGTCGGGCTCGACGCATTCGGCGTGAATGTCCTTGCCGCGCACGTGCAGATTGGCCGTTACCTGCTGCCTGAGCTTGTCGACGGAGAGGACGACGTTGACGTCGATGACGTGGTCGAAGTGACGCGTCAGGCGCTCGAGCTTGGTCGTCACGTAGGCGCGGATCGCCGGCGTGATGTCGAGATGATGGCCGCTGAGATTCAGATTCATCCGGGCCTCCTTTGCGTTGCTCGAAATGCAGCGCACGCGCCGCGAATCACACCGCCTTGCGCACGTTGACGGGAGGAATCTGCAGCGCCTCCCGGTATTTGGCGATCGTCCGCCGCGCGACGAGGATGCCCTGATCGCCGAGAAGATCGGCGATGCGGCTGTCGGTGAGCGGTGCTTTGGGATCCTCGGCGCCGATCAACTGCTTGATCAGCGCCCGAATGGCGGTCGCGGAAGCCGCGCCGCCGGTATCGGTCGCGACGTGGCTGCCGAAGAAATACTTGAGCTCGTAGGTGCCGCGCGGCGTGAGCATGTATTTCTGCGTCGTCACGCGCGAGATCGTCGACTCGTGCAAACCGAGGATTTCGGCGATCTCGCGCAGCACCATCGGTCGCATCGCCACTTCGCCGTGCTCGAAGAAGTGACGTTGGCGGTCGACGATCGCCTGCGATACGCGCAG
>VBCL01000068.1:0-1231 GCA_005888865.1 Betaproteobacteria bacterium
GGTGCGCGCGCAGGAAATCCGCGCCGAGCAGCACCGGTGGGTTGCCTTGCACCCTTCGCGGCAAATGGCTGCCGGTCGGGGTGTATGTCGCGTCCTTCCACAAGTCGGCAAATCCGATGGGGGTATCCCGTATGGTCTCGTTGCCGATCGCGAAGCTCTGCAACGGCGCGCTCCAGAACTCAACCGACTTGGCACCAAGGCCCCCTCCCTTTCCGTTGGCCTCGACGCCGGGCGAATCCGGGGTGATGCCCACCTGGTCGGCGGCGGATTTATCCAGAACCGATGTGCGGGAGCCCGAATCGAGCAGCGCCCGCATCGTCCGTCCATTGACCTGGACCTGCACGACAATCCGCGGCCCGGCATCAAGGAACGACTCCATCGCGACTTCACTGGCACCCTGAGTCGCCCAGTATGCCAGCGACGCGCCTTCGCAATCCTTCGGCTGGAAGAGTTTCACTGAATTGTGACCCAAGTCGAACTCGACATCGAGCTGATCGAGGAAATCCCCGCCCAGAATCACGTCGAGGTTCTTGCCGAGGTCTCGCTCACCCGCCACCATGAACTGCAAATTCTTGCGAGTGACCCCGCCGATGCTGAACTCATCGACGATGGTAGCTTGCGCTTGAGTCTCGCCACCGATGCCGAATACGCGAAGACCCCTCGTCTCCTGCCGGGTGAGGCCCAGGCGCTCCGCCGCCGCACGCACGATCAAGCTGGTACTCGATCCCGTATCCAGCATGACACCGATCTTCTGGCCGTTGATGGCGCCATCTACGATTGGCACGCCGCGTCCCGGCCGAACCGGCCAATCCGCGATCTGGAGCATCTTGCAGTTGGACGCCGCGGCAGGACCGGTCGTTAGTGCGCGGCCAAGAGATAGTGCACGTTCATCAACGGAGCTCTGGATTCTGATTGCGAGGGGCGGCATTATTGCACGTAGCGCGCTCGAGCGAGCACGATCGCTCGCAATTTCTTCACGGTATGAAAATCAGCAGCAGATAGGCAAGGAAAAGACCGAGGTGCACGGTCCCCTGCAAGATATTGGTCCGCCCGCCGGCGAACGTCAGCATCGACGTGGCCAGCGTCAGCACGAGCATCACCTGGTCGTCAGGCGAGAGTCCCAACTCGAGCGTCGTATGGCCAACCATCGCAACGATGATCACCGCCGGAATGGTCATCGCCAGCGTCGCGAGCACCGACCCCAGCAGAATATTCATCGAGCGCTGGACCT
>VBCL01000068.1:1285-2142 GCA_005888865.1 Betaproteobacteria bacterium
CCGGCGGCAAACCGAACGTTTCGAGCCCGGCGTTGAGCGTGACGGCGAGCTTTTCCGCGAGCAGGATGGTCGCGCCAAGGAACGCGATCATCGTCGCCGCGTGACGCGCCACGGTCACCCACTTGCCGGCGTCTTGCGACACAGCGTGTGACGGCTCGGGCAAAGGCACGACCTCGGCGAAGTACGAACGGTGCCGCGTCGTCTGAATCGTCAGAAACACGGCATAAAGACTCAAGCACATGGCGATCAGGAAGGACTCCTGGCCTCTCGAGAGCGTAGCGCCCAGAGTGGTCGTGGTGTAGTTCGGCAAGATCATGCCCAGCGTGCTCAGAGCGACGATCAGGCTGAGGTAAGCGTTGACCCCAGGAAAATTGTAGCCCTGCTCGTGGTAACGCAATCCACCCAGGAGCAGCGCGAGGCCGGTCAGGCCGTTCATCACGATCATGACAACGGAGAACATCGTGTCGCGGGCAAGCGCCGGATTGGGTTCGCCCGTCAGCATCACCGTGCCAATGGTCATGATCTCGATACTGCCGACGCTGAGCGTGAGGATAAGCGTGCCGTACGGTTCGCCCAGTACGACCGCGAGCTCGTCGGCACTTGCGACCACGGACAAGGCGCCGACGATAACCGCGACAAACAGCCACACGAAGACTGCGATGCTTGTCGCGGGCCCGAGATCAGGCGACAGCAGCTTTTGACCGAAGAGGAGGAAGAGCGCGGCGGTGCCGAAGACGAAGAGGAATGGGAGCGCAGCCCGAACATTGGTTCGTGCCGGTTTCGCTCCGGAGCGTGAAGAGGTCATAGACAGAAAAGAGATCCAACCCCCATCAGAAACGCCTCACCGCACCCTCCAG
>VBCL01000068.1:2181-17617 GCA_005888865.1 Betaproteobacteria bacterium
TCAGAAGACGACAAGAGGCAACCTGCGCGGCGCCGCCAGCGCTGTTGCCTGGGCGAGCGAAACGGTGATTTAAGTCCGGCGAGTCTTCTCGGACCGACAGTCGCCGTCCTACACATAAATCAGCGCAGTGCTGATAGCCGCCACAACAGCCATGGCATAAATTCAGTGCCGCTATCTGACCATCGAAAGTAGTCATCAGTGAAAAGTGGTGGCGATGCAGGGTCTATGCGCTTGAGGCGATTCATCGTGGATGCGCTGATCGGCGCAGCGACGTTAGCCGTTGCTCTCGCAGCATTAGGCACAACAGCGGGCGTTCTCTACGTGCTGTCGATCCTCGGGGCGCTGCTTGGCATCGGGCTGATGCTTGAACCCAAGGTCACCGCGCGACCCATCGGTGACACTGGCGCGCAGTCGTTGGAATCACCCGCGGAATCCTCGCCTCAGGCCATGGCGCCAGGCGACGCGGCAATCGTCGATGCGACAAGCGTGTGATGAACGAGAAGCCCGAACCGTTGCAGGTCTACGTCGTCGAGGACTCGCCGATCATCCAGCGGTTGCTTGCTTCGGCGATCGCCGCGGCGGGGGCGAAGATGGTCGGTTGCAGCGCCAACGCGCAAGAAGCCATCGCCGATGTTTTCGCTCTGGAGCCCGACCTTGTCCTCATCGATATCGGCCTGGCCTCCGGCAGCGGATTCGACGTGCTGGAGACGCTGCAGGAGCACAGCCTCGTTCCGGAGGCGGTCAAGGTGGTCCTCACCAATCACGCGGATACCGAATACGAGAATCTAAGCCGTTGGCTAGGCGCTGATCGATTCTTCGACAAGTCCTCGGAAACATGGCAGGCCGTGGCGTTGATCCATGGTCTGGCCGCGGAAAGGCGGAGCGGCACCGCGCCGCGCCAATCTTCCGCAATGCACCCAGCCTCGTAAACTTCCGCGGCCGGGCAGTCGCGTCGGCGGTGGGACTTCGCGCGCGATGGCAGTATTTCTCCGGGAATGGACTGCACGGGCAGCACGCGGTCCACCGCCCCGAGTTTGATCGCCTCCTTAGGCATTCCGAACACGACGCAGGTGTCTTCATCCTGCGCTACGGTGCGCGCGCCGGCCTGATGCATTTGCAGCAGCCCGCGCGCGCCGTCGCTGCCCATGCCAGTCATGATGATTCCCAGCGCGTTGCTCTCGGCGCACTTGGCCACCGAGCGAAACAGCACGTCCACCGACGGGCAGTGGCGGTTCACCGGTGGTGCGTTTCTCACGTCCACGTAAAGCGCCTGTCCGCTTCGCTTCAGCGTCATCTGCTTGCCGCCCGGCGCGATCAGGGCGCATCCGGGAAGCACGCGGTCATTGTCTTGTGCCTCCTTCACCTCGATCTGGCATATCGCGTCCAGGCGCTGGGAAAACGCGGCGGTGAATCGCGCCGGCATGTGCTGCACCACGACGATGGCCGGAGACGCGCGCGGGAGCGCCGAGAGCACCATCTCCAGTGCTTGAGTGCCGCCCGTTGAGGTGCCGATTGCAACGACACGCTCCGTGGTTTCCTTGATCGCCCTGACCGGTCTGGCGAGTGCGGCTGATGAACGGGGTCGCAGGTTGCTCACGTTGGCCTGCGCGGCGGCCTTCACGGCGTCCACCAGTTGGGCCGATGCGTCAAGCAGGAAATTCCGAACGCCGATCTTCGGCTTGGCCACGATAGCGACCGCTCCGGCGGCCAGCGCCTGCATGGTCGCTCCGGCTCCGCTCACGGTGAGCGACGAGCAGATTACCACCGGCGTGGGGCGCTCCGACATGACCTTCTTCAGGAACGTGATGCCGTCCATGCGCGGCATTTCCACGTCGAGCACGATCACGTCCGGCCACTCCAGGTGCATGCGCTGAATGGCGAAGATCGGGTCAGCGACTGCGGCAATCACCTGGATCGAGCGGTCCTGCGACAGAACACCGGAAATGACCTGGCGGACCACCGCCGAGTCGTCCACGATGATGACCTTGATGGTTGCCATCCCGGTGTCACCCATTTGGAAGTGTAACTTTCGATGGCTTCTTGACCCAGACGTCGCCGCTCCACAGGTCGAGCATCACGTTGCGGTGTCCGTTGCCCCCGAGATCCTCGGCGGTGAACCTGAAACCGTATCGGGTCACCAGCTCGCGCCCGACCAGCACGTTGCGCTCTGAGACAGAGATACGATTGCTCGGCTTTCCATCCTTTCCCTCGTGCTGAAACATGCGGCCGCCGCCGAAGATTTTGACCTCGTATTCTCCCGGCTTGGTGTGGGAGCGCCTCAATTCCCGCACGAACATCTCCATCACTTCGTCGGCGTAGCGGCCATCGAGAGGGTCGTGCTTCTTTCGATGTTGCCGATTCGGCAGCACGTAGTGGCTCATGCCGCCGAGGTGCAGCCTTGGATGCCACAGCGTGATCGCGACGCACGACCCGAGCAGTGTACGGACGCGCGTCTTTCCTTCGCCGAAGTAGAACTCACCCGGCTGGAGAAAGATTTCCAGAATGTCGTCCGGAGCACGCATCATGGCTTGCGGTAGACCGACGGCACGACGGTCGTCAGCGCGGTGGTTACGCCGTTCAGGCTCTCGGAGTGTCCCACGATGAGGTGCCCGCCGGGACGCAGGTGCCCCAGCACGCGGGCGACGACTTCGCGCTTGGTCGGCAAGTCGAAATAGATCATCACGTTCCTGAGGAAAATGATCTCGAACGCGCCGATCTGCGGCAAAGGACCGACCAGGTTGACCTGCGTGAACTGCACGCGGCTTCGCAGGCGTGGCTCGACCAGAAACGTACCCTCCTGCGCACCAACGCCCTTCAGGCAATAGGCCTGGAGCAGTGGCCGCGGGATGCTCTTTGCGAGCGCGAGCGAGTAATGCCCGGTGTTCGCGCGCTCCAGAACGCGGCTACTGAGATCCGAAGCGACGACCTCCCACGGCGCTTCGCCGAGGGCGGCGCCGAGCGTCATGGCGATACTGTAGGGCTCCTCCCCGCTGGAGCTCGCCGCGCTCCACACGCGCAGCATGCGGCCCAGCGGGCGGCGCGGAAGAATATTGTCGCGCAGAAAGGCGAAGTGCTTCGGCTCCCGAAAAAAGTGCGTCTCGTTGGTCGTGAGCAGATCGATCGCGATCTGCAGCTCACCCGGGTACGCACCACTTTGCAGGAGGTAAAAATATTCGCCGTAGCTGTCGAGCTGGTGATACCGCAGCCGCTGCGCGAGCCGGCCCACGACCAGGGCTTTCTTCTGATTGGAGAGATTGATCCCGGCAACGCGGTGAATCCAGGTCCTGATCGCCTGGAATTCCGGATCGGTAATCGGTAGCGCCCGCGCCGCCGCCACAGCAGGACGCCGGGTCGGAAGCGAGCTCGACCGGCTATCCGGCTGCTCCCCCATCGGAAGTAAACCCGGCGTTCAGGACGCCGGCGCTCCGCTGGTCTCGGCCGCGGCGTGGCGCGCCGACTGCGCCTCGGTAACTGCAGCCTGACCTTCGCCCAGGATCGCCAGCTCCTCGATCGAGAGCACCTTGCCGATATCGAGCAGGATCACGAATTGCTCGGCGAGCTTGCCCATGCCGCTGATGAAATCCGCGCGCAGGTTGGCGCCGAACAACGGCGCTGGTTCCACGTCCGCATCGGCGATCTCCACCACCGCGCTAACCGCATCGACCATCACCCCGATGTCGTGCTGCTCTTCGTTCTGCTCGACCTCCAGGATCACGATGCAGGTGCGCCGTGTCTGCTCGACCTTGCTGCGCCCGAAGCGCGCCGCCAGATCGATAACTGGCACGACGCGCCCTCTCAGGTTGATCACGCCGCGCATGTAGCGCGGCATCATCGGCACTTCCGTCGGAGTGCGGTATTCGATGATCTCCTTGATCGAGGCGATCGCGATGCCGAAGGACTCCGCCGTGACCACGAAGGTCAGATACTGCCGGCCTTGTGCAGCCTCCTGCATCACCGGCAATTGCCGCGAACCGGTGCGTATCAATGCGCCCATGACGTTCTCCCGGACACGGTGGTGGCTCTAGAACCTGACGAATTCCTTCTGTTCGGCCTTTCTTCTTGTCGCGGCGTGCGCCGCGGCGTGAGTGGCCAGCACAGCGATCTGCGCACCCCCGGTCGGTGCTGCAGCGTGCGCGGGCAGGTGTGCCTGCGTTTGCCGCACGGGCACGACTGCCTTCGGCTGCGGCGTGGGCGCGCTTTTCTCGTCGCCCGCTTCCATCTTGAAGAAGGCCATGAGCTGCTGCAGCGTCTCCGCCTGGCTGCTCATCTCCTCGGCCGTGGCTGCCAGCTCCTCCGAGGACGAAGCGTTCTGCTGCGTGATCTGGTTCAATTGCGTCATCGAGGTGTTGATCTGCCCGACGCTGGACGACTGCTCCTGCGAAGCCATCGCGATCTCCTGCACCAGGTCGGAGGTCTTCTTGATTGCCGGTACCATCTCGCCCAGGAGTTTTCCCGCCTTCTCGGCCACCGCCACCGAGCTTCCCGCCATCTCGCCGATCTCCTGCGCTGCTACCTGGCTACGCTCGGCGAGCTTTCTCACCTCGCCCGCCACCACCGCGAAGCCCTTGCCATGCTCTCCGGCGCGCGCCGCCTCGATCGCGGCGTTGAGCGCCAGGAGATTCGTCTGGTAGGCGATGTCGTCGATGATCCCGATTTTCTTCGCGATCTCCTTCATCGCCGCGAGAGTCTGCTCGACTGCGTCGCCGCCTTCGCCGGCCTGCTTCGCCGCCTGCATGGCCATGCCGTCGGTAACCTTGGCGTTCTCCGTGTTCTGCGCGATAGAAGCGCTCATCTCCTCGACCGAAGCGCCGGTTTCTTCCACGCTCGCCGCCTGCTCGCTTGCGCCCTGGCTCAAGGACTGGGCCGTGGCGCTCACCTCCTCGGAGGCGGAGGACAGGGCGGCCGCGCTGCCCCGAATCTCGCTGACCACCTGCGCCAGCCGACTCACCATTTCCCGCAGGGCGTCCATCATCTGACCGACCTCGTCCCGGGATGTGTACGTGATTCGCACCGTCATGTCGCCCTGGGCGAGGCGCTTGGCGCCGTCGGCCGCGGCACGCAGCGGACGGGTGATGCCGGTGGTCATGAAGAGCGCCGTGCCCAGCGAAACCACGAGGGCCAGCACCGCGATCGCGGTCACGCCGGCCAGCACCTTGTCGAACGCGGAGGTCGCGTTTTCATAGCTCTCGGCCACCTGTTTCGTCTCCGCCTCGACCAGCTGCTTGAAGTCGCCGATCATGTCCTGGAAATCGCTGTCGGCGGTCTGCATGGCGGCCATGCCAGTATTGATGTCGACGATGCTCAAGTCGATGGCGCTGTCCACGTCTTTCTTGTATTTCGCGAGCTTCTTCACGATCGTTTGCGCGATCTCGCGCTCGGCGGCGTCGACCGTCGCCTTGGCGCCGAACTCGCTGATCTTCCGCGCCACTGCATCGATCTTCGCGATCTGCTCCGCCGTGATGTGCTTGATCTTGTCTTCCTTGAGGTTCCCGATCCAGGTGAACAGCCGGTAGACCTCGGCATGCACCTCGCCGATCGTGCGCGACGAGTCGGCGGCGAGATGATAGCTGCCGAAGCGATTGTTGACGAGATCCTGCAGCGTCGCATGCTGACGCGTGAGCGCGTTGTACGACACCGCGCCGAGGATCATCAGGAAGACGATCGCCACCGCGGGCGCTACAACGATCTTGTGCCATATCTTCATGGTTATTCTCCGTTCCGTTCACCTGCCGGAAGGCCGCTTTGAGGAGCCCGTTCAGGGACGAACTGTTTCTACTGCTTGTAGATGCCGCCGCAGACGACCGTTTCGTCGAGACGCTCGCAATACATGGACTTCGGCTCGACCTTCTTGGTCATCGGGTCGGTGAACTTGTATTCCTGCCAGAAGCTGCTCTTTGTTTTCGCCAGCTCGGAGCGTTCCCTGACGAATTCCTTGCCGTCGATATCCTTGAGATCGATCAGCACCTTGCCGACCATCTTCTCGTTGAAGCCATGCGCCCATACCTTGCCGTCGAATCCGTAGACGACGAGGTAGAGGTCACGGTCGCGAAACTGGCTCTGCTTGCTCGTAATCTCGGCGTAGCCTTGTTCCTTGCCGCGAGCCTTGATGAAGGCTACGCCCTTCTTCACCATCGTCTCCGCTTCCTTCGCGGTCGCGTGCTCAGACAATGCGTAAGCCGCGCCTGTCGCGAACGCGACGCTCGTCATCACCGTGATTGCCACTGCCCGTTTGCTCTTCATTGCGATCTCCTGATTTCGTATTGGAAGTTGCTGCGGCACACTCGGGTGCCGGCAGCACGATATCGGTACTCGCGCAATCCTTAGTGGCTGCGCTGAGTCTGACTGATCGCAAACGGAGCGTTCGTCGTCTCGGGCGAGCTTGCCACCGCCTGCTCGACGTCGACGTATTGACCGTTCACGGCGAGAAGGGTCAACCCGACCAGGAACAGTAAGAGTGCCGCAAGCAGCACGACCTTGGTCGAGATCTTCATAGGCTCGAACACGTTTCGCATTTCTCTGTTGTCGAACGACTGCATGGTTGTCTCCATTTATGGTTATGCGTGAATGCGCATTCAGGCGCGGCGAGCCGCCTGAAACCCTACTCCTCATCCCTTCATTTCGTACTCGTTACACCGGGGCTTGCTTGCGTTAGAGTGTCTATACTTCGCCGCTTCTGCGCCGATCGCACGCTGTACGAGCGTCGCGACGTCGAGAATCAACGCGACCTCGCCGCTGCCCAGGATGGTCGAGCCGCTGATGCCGGCCAACTGCTCGAACAGTTTGCCCAGCGGCTTGATCACGGCCTGGAATTCGCCCAGCAGCGAGTCGACCACGAAGCCCGCCTGCTGCCCGGCGTAATTCACCACCACCACGTTCTCGCGCTTACCGGGCTCGCCCGGTACCTCGAATACATCGCGCAGGCGCAACAGCGGCAGGACCTGTCCGCGCAGATTCACGTATCCGCTTTCGCGCACCCGCGCCGCATCTTCGGCCGAGAGCTCCATGCATTCGACGACCATCTCCAGCGGCACCATGTAGCTGGCGCGCCCGACGCCCACCAGGAAGCCGTCGATGATGGCCAGCGTGAGGGGCAGGCGGATCGAAATCGTGCTGCCCTCGCCTTCTGCGCTGTCGACGCTGACGCTGCCGCGCAGCGATTCCACGTTGCGACGGACCACGTCCAGGCCGATGCCGCGCCCGGAGACGTTGGTGACCTGTTCCGCCGTGGAGAACCCCGGCTCCACGATGAAGCGCAGGATTTCTTGGTCGCTCAGGCTCTGCCCTGGCATGGCGAGGCGGCGCTCGACGGCGCGAGCGAGAATCTTCTTGCGGTTCAGCCCGCGGCCGTCGTCCGCCACTTCGATGACGATACTGCCCGACTCGTGGTAGGCGTTGAGCCGCACTTGGCCGCGGGGAGGCTTGCCACGCTGTCGCCGCACTTCGGGCGCTTCGATCCCGTGGTCGAGGGCGTTTCTGACCAGATGCACGAGCGGATCGCTGATCCGTTCGACCATCGACTTGTCCAGCTCGGTCTCGGTGCCGGTGAGGACGAGCTCGACGTCCTTGCCGAGCTCGCGGGCCAGATCGTGTACGAGGCGATCGAAGCGGTTGAACGTTTCGCCGATCGGCACCATGCGCAGCTGCAAGGCGCCGTCGCGCACGGCCTCGACCAGCCGCGCCAGCGTGCTGGCCGCCTCGATCATGTTGCTGTCGGCGGCCCGCTGGGCGATGACGCCGGCGCCGGCGCTGGCGATGACGAGCTCGCCCACGAGGTCGATCAACTCGTCGAGCTTGTCGGCGCGCACGCGTATGAAGCGGCTTTCGAGCGCCCTCTTCTTCTTGATCAAGTCCTGCTTGTCGAGCGCGGCGCCCACGAGCTCGTTTTGCACCAAGCCTTGACTGACCAGGATCTCACCGAGCTTTCGCGGGTGCTCCGGTCCCGTTTCGTCGAGGTTCTGCTGCAGGAGGAGGCCCTCCTCCAGTTCGCGTCGGGTAAGCGCGCCGCTGGTGACCAGCAGATCGCCCAGCTGCGCGTTGTCTTCCGGCAGACCGTCGATGAGGGCGATGTAGTCGGAAATCCTGCTGTGGGGAGGAAGGATGCGGATGGCGCAGTCGTCGCGAAGGTAATCGAACACGTTCTCGATCGTCTGCTTGTCTACCTGGCCGGTGAAATCCAGCTCCATGCCGAGGTAGCACGCCTCCGGGTCCATGACGCTTGTCTCCGGCATGGCATCGAACAGGGTAGTCACCGCAGTGATCTGGCCCAGGCTGCCGAGGTAGCGGACGAAGGACAACGGGTCGAGGCCGTGGCGAAGCACGTCCTGCCCGAAGCGAAGCGAGATGTGCCAGGTTCCGCTCGTCACAGTGTCACCGTCGGTGCGTGGCACTTCGGGGTCGCGTACCGGCGGCGTGGCGGCTTGCGCCACACCGGCGTTGCCAAGGCATGCGTTCAGGGCCGCGAGCAGGCCGGCGCCTGCCTCGTCGATTGGCTCGAACGCGGCCTTCCTGTCGCTCGCGACTAGACAGTCGATCAGCGACGACACGTGGTCGCCGCACCCGAGCAGCAAGGCGATGAGCTGGCTGTCGATCGCGAGCTCGCCGGAGCGGATCAACTGCAGCACGCTTTCCATCGCGTGAGTGAATTCGACGATGGCATCGAAATTGATGGACCCGGACGACCCCTTTATCGTGTGGGCGGCCCGGAACACGGCATTGATCAGCTCGGCATCCCTCGGCGCTTTCTCCAGACGCAGCAGGGCGCTCTCCATATCTCGCAGCAGCTCGCGGCTTTCGGCGATGAAGGTCTGCTGCACGATCTCCATTCTCGTGTTCATCGGCGACTCGTCTTCGTGACGTCTCTTGCGCCCGAACCTTTGATGGACTTCGCGCCGAAGCTCTTCCCGGACTTTAAGCGTCGACCCTTCTTACGCTCACGCGATGAAAAATAGGCACCGAGGTTGTAGCGCTCGAGCACGTCGAGTGAAGCCGGGCTGTGCCCGGTGAGGCGCAAGACCTTTCCCGCCTTGAGCGATTCGCGTTTCACCAGGAGCAGCAGTTGCAGCCCCGCGGTGTCCATCTCGTCCACGGAGGACAGATCGATTTCCGTTTCTTTTGCCGTCGCGAGGGCGCTGAGCAGCAGCGGCTTATCGGCAGCCGCCTCGTAAATGGTCATGCTGCCTTCCACAACCGCCTTGCAGCGGCCTTCGGCACCGGTTTCGATCGTGATCGCCACGGGTCGTCTCCTTTCGCGCTAGGCGACGAGCTTCGAAACCGCATGCAGGATTTGCTCGGGCCGAAACGGCTTTACGACCCACGCCTTGGCGCCGGCCACCTGTCCCGCCTGCTTGCTCTTCTCGCTGGCTTCGGTGGTGAGCATGATGATCGGGACGAAACGGTAATCAGACCGCCGCTTGACCTCTTTCACGAAGTCGATGCCGTCCATCCCAGGCATGTGAACGTCACAGATCATCAGATCGACCTTGCGGCCATCCAGCTTTTTCAAAGCCTCGGCTCCGTCCGCAGCATCGAGCACTTCGTAACCGGCGTCCGTCAGCGCAGCACGCACGGCTTCCCGCAGCGAGGCGGAATCGTCGATGACCATGATCTTCTTTGCCATGTCGCACTATATTTATAGTTAGAAAAGCGCACCCGGAAACACTCACAACTTGGAGGCCACAACTTCATCCATCGCTTTGGTCGTCGCAAGCACGCTCGATCGCAGGCTGCCTCCATGCGCGATCTCGCCTGTGCTGCGCACACGTCGCCGCACGTACGCATGATTTGTGCCAGACGTGCTTCGCATCGTCTGCGCAATCGACATGGCACAGGAAATGCATATGACGACGGTGCATGCGGTAAGTAGGCAAGGAATCACCTGCCTGCGGAGTTGGATCGATCGGCAGCGCGGTTTGACGGATTGCAGAGGGCGAGTCTTCCTGGATCGCCGCTCGAAAGACTGCTCCGCGTCACATTTGTGACATTTTTTGTTACTGCCGATCGACCGACGCACGGTGACCGCTGACGACAACCATAAGGAGATGCGCGTGAAGGCCGTGCAGGGACTCGGAACTTGTGACCAGGGATGGACCTGGTTGTTCGCGCCGCACGTCGCGCCGCGACCCGGGCATCACACGTCAAGAGTAAGGACGGAATAGCGATATGTCCGTCACCTTCAACATTGTCCGTAGCCGCCCGAAGATCATTCTCCAGCTGGGCGCGATCTTGTTGCTGCCGTGGGTATGGGCGGCGTTCGTCATGCCATTGTGGGCATCCGGCGTGTGCGCCGCGCTCTGGGTGGTCGCGTTTCGTTTCGCCGTCCACCTCTTCGTCGTCCCGAGATTCAAGCGGCGCCGCGCCAGCGACAGCTCACTCACGCCCGAGCAGATCATCGATATGCGCGCGCCAACGACGGGCATGTTCACTATCGATCCTCAGACCGTCCGAGGCGACCTGGATTCGCTGCACAGCGGACTGCGCCGGTGGCAGGAAACGTCCATCGTCTCGAGCGGAGAAACGGCCACCGCAAGGGACTGCGTAGGCGAAGTCATCTCGCAGACCGAACGCGCCGTGCTGGCGCTCACGCTGAGCTTTCGTGGCATCACCACCAAGACGCGACAGCAGATGGAGACGGCGATGTCCCTGCTCAAGCGAAGCGCCGAGCAGGTCAACATTTCTCCGGGAGGCTGGCTTTCGCTGCCCGACTACATACACGCCTATGAAATGCAGCTTCTGGAGGTGGTCGAGAACATGGTCAAGTTCTCGGGGTCGTCCGACGAAATGCTCCAGCACCAGACGAAGATTCGCGAACAGTCCGTACTCATCGATGAGCTGCTCGATGAGTTGCGTTCAATGGCGACTCGCATCGGCAGACTCGCGCTCGACTCTTCGATGGTCGCGGGCGAGTCGGGGAAGCACCGGGACCATCTGATCGAGCTCAGCGACTCTATCCGCGAGACCAGCAATAAGACATTCGACTTGACTCGAACGGTCCGGAAGAGCCTCGAGACGATCCGAGACGAGCTCGTCGTCACCTACAAGGTCATCAACAAGACCGCGGTCATCGCCAAGGAGTCCGCGCAACGCGCCAAGGCCGACGTGGCCCAATTGAACATCACGATGATCGCGAAGACCAGAGAAGTCGAGGAATCGCTGTCGAAGATCAATTCTCTCGGTGGCGCGATTCAGCAGGACGTGAACAATGCCTTCATCGCGATGCAGTTCCAGGACATCACTCAGCAACAGCTCGAACACATGCGCGGGAACGTCCTCGCGGACGTCGTGCGCACGATGGATACGTTGTCGGTGGAGACGCAGGAGATGATGAAGAAGGAGATCTTCCTCGATATCCAGGCAGATGCAAAACGGCTGAATGTATCTCTGGGCGACCGCCCGAGGGCCGCTCTCGACGCAAACGGTGCCGCCGGTGCCTCGCCGTCCGCCACCGAGGTCGAACTGTTCTAGGAAGGCAGCCCCATGGCCAACATTCTCGCAGTGGAAGACGCCGCAACCATGCGGCAAGTCGTCAATTTCACCTTGACCGACGCGGGGCACACGGTCGCGGAAGCAGCCAACGCCGATGAGGCTCTGGCACAGGTTGCCAAGTCGGAATTCGATCTCATCATCTGCGATGTCAACATGCCCGGAAGGAACGGCCTGGAACTGGTGAAGCTCCTCAGGGCAATGCCGAATTTTCGCTTTGTCCCGATCCTCATGCTCACCACCGAGCACCGGGAGGAATTGAAAGCGGAGGGCAGGGCGGCGGGTGCGACGGGCTGGATCCTCAAGCCGTTCGACCCGAGCGTGCTGCTGGAAGTCGTGAAAAAAGTGATGAGATAGGCTCCGGGTCCCAGTCCGCATAGCCGGTTCCACAGCAATCCATCAAGCCCCCTCCCGTGACGAACCTACTCATCTCGGAATTCGACGTGGGCCCGCTGTCCTGGGTCCAGCACGAGATCGACCAGGCGCTGACGCGAGGGATCGAGGCCCTCGCGAGCTTCCGCCGGCCGGGGAGCGACGTCTCTGCGCTCAAGGACGCGCGGATGCACGTCCACCAGGCCGCGGGGGCAATCGAGATGCTCGGCTTCGACGCGGTAACCGATCTTACGCGCGAAATCGAGCGCCATCTCGGCCGGCTCGAAAACCTCGCGCAAAACGAGCTTGAACTTGCGAGCGACCCCATCGAGCGTGCGTGCCGCAAGCTCTCGATCTTCCTCGGCGAGCTCGCCAATGGCGCGCCGCTGGTTCCGCTGAAGCTCTACCCCGAATATCTGGCGCTGCTGCAGTCGGGCGGCGTCGAGGCGGCGACGCCGATCGATCTGTTCTATCCAGACTTGAGTCCCCGTGCACCAACGATTGCGACGCGCGCGACGATCACCGCACACAAGCTACCCTCCCACCTTGCCAAGCAGCGCCGCTTGTACCAAACCGGCTTGCTCGCCTGGCTGCGTGGAGACGACGACGGCGCAAGGACGATGCGTGATGCGATCGTCGGCATCGACGAGGTCACGACTCACGAGAGCCTGCGCTCGTTCTGGTGGACGGTCTGCGCGCTGTTCGAGGCCATGGCCGAACGCGGTCTAGAACGCAGCTTCGGCCTCAAGCAACTGGTCGGGCGCATCGATCTGCAGATCCGCCGCGTTGCCGAAGGCAGCGCCAGGGCTGCCGATCGACTGCGGCGGGAAGTGTTGTATTACGTGGCGGTCAGCAGATCCACGGATCCGGAGGTGCATGCGGTGCAGCGCGCCTTCCGTCTTGCGAGCTTGATCCCGCCCGCCGAGGTGATCACTGCGGATCCCATCGGCATGCGGCACCTGGCGCGCGAAGCATGCGAGCGACTCTCCGGCGTAAAGGAGGCGTGGCTCAACTTCGCGTCCGGCCGCGCCGAAGACTTAGACGAGCTCAAGCAGACGCTGATCGCGGTGCATGCCACTGCCGCCGAGATGAAGCACGAGGCGCTCTCGAAGCTGACTGCGGCGCTCGTCGAGCGGCTCGACCGCATGCCGGCCAGGCTGATACCCGAGCCACTGGCGATGGAATTCACGACCGCGTTGCTTCTAGCCGAGATGGCGTTTGAAAATTACGCCAGCCTGTCGCCGCAGTTCCCGCAGCAGATCGACGCGATGCTCTCGCGCCTCGATGCCGTGGGTGCTGGACGAGCCCCACCCGGCGGGAGCGCAGTGACGCTCGACGAGCTGGGCCGGCGCGCTCAGGAGCGCCTGCTCATCGCGCAGGTCGGACGCGAAATCCAGGCGAACTTGCGGCACATGGAGGAGGTCCTCGACACCTTCTTCCGGGATAACAACAAGAGGGCCGAGCTCGCTGCGCTCGCCAAGGACAGCAGCCAGATTCACGGTGCGCTGCGCATCCTCGGCCTCGATGACGCCGATCGACTGCTGGCGATGTGCGATCAGCAGATCCAGGTATATGCGAATCCGGGGGCCGAGGTCTTGGACGACGATCTCGAGCTCCTCGCAGAATCGCTCTGCGGCCTCGGCTTCTACATGGATGCCGTCGAGCAGCAACGCTCCGACTGCGACCGCGTGATCGCGCCGCTGCTCGCGAGGCGCCTCGGCGAACCACCGGTGCAGGCCGCCCAGGAGACCGAGTCGGTCGAATCGGCCGTTGCCTTGCTGCGCGCGGATCTGCCGCGGCTCGTCGAAGCGGCGCAAGGCGACACCAGCGATTTCGGCGCGCGCGACAATCTCAAGCGCAAACTCGCCGAGCTCAAGGACGATGCGGAGCTGATCGGCGACGACCACCTGGCCCTGCAGGCGCGCGCGGCTAGCGCCGAGCTCGACGGCGGCGGGCGGGCCCTCGCTTCAGGGATCGACGCCATCGCCAAGACCGCCGCGTCGGCGCCCGAGATCTCAGGGGAAACGCAACGGCTTCTCGACGTCGATTCGACCGAGCGCGATGCGGCGTTCCTCGACGTCTATCTCGTCGAGGCTTCGCATACGCTCGCCGCGATCGGCGAGCAGCATGCCGTACTGATGTGCAACGCCGGCGACCGCGAAGCGCTGCGCACGGCTTGCCGCGGCTTCCACACGCTCAAGGAGTCCAGCCGGATGGTGGGCTTGGCCGAGCTCGGCGAGATCGCCTCGGAAGTCGAGAAGATCCACAACCTGCTGCTCGAGGAGGAGTTGCCGGTGACCACAGCCGTGGTTGCGATGATCGACACCGCGCAAGGGAGCTTCCTGGGGTGGATCGAAGCGTTGTCCAGCGCTGGTCGCGTCGCGCCCGATCCGGGCAAACTGTACGCGGCGCTGCGCGGCGTTGAAGACGGGCTGCGTGACGCGATGGCGGCGATCGCCGCGCCGACGATTGCGCAATCGTCGGTCACGCTTAACGACCGAATCGACCGCGAGCTCACGGTCCGCACCGATTCAGTCGCAGCGTCGGAAGCGCACGAATCGATCGAAACCATGGCTCCCGTTCAGCCGATCCACGACAAGATCCTGGCGGGCGTCCGCGACGCAGTTGACGGTGAGCTGCTCGCGATCTTCCTCGAGGAGGCGGCCGAGCTTTTCCCTGCCGCCGGAGGGCAGCTACGGGCGTGGCGCGGCACGCCTCACGACCAACACGCGCCCCAACAGCTCCGTCGCACCCTGCACACGCTCAAGGGCAGCGCGCGGATGGCGGGAGCGCTGCGCCTCGGTGAGCTCACGCACGCGATGGAGTCGCGGCTTCTCGCCGGCGACGACATGGCCGCCGCGACGCCGGAGCTGTTCGAGGCGCTCGAGACGGACCTTGACTTTATCGCCTATGTGCTCGACAGACTGCTCAGCGGCGAGACAAACGTGGCGTTGCCCTTGCTTGCACCGCGATCGTCGGTCGAGGCAGGGCACGCAGGACCAGCGGGTCCGACGTACGAGCTGCCGAAAGCACACGTCGACGAACGCGCAATGGTCGTTTCGCTCGGTGCGCCGGTTGCACGTTCCCGGACGGCGCCGCCGCCCACGCCGCCGAACGAAATGGCCGCAGCGATCACCGCCCATCCGCGGGCCAACGGGCACGAGGTCGAGGCCAGTGCGCACGCGATGCCGAGAGAGCGCGGCGCTGCGATCAACGGGCAGGTCAATGAAACAGGCGAAGTTTCGACCGTTGGCCCTCGCGTTAACGGCCGGCTCCACGCGATCAAAGCAAATCTCCTCGAGTTGACGAGCAGCGTCACCTGGCTGCGCAACCAAGTGCGCGAGATGGAGATCAAAGCGGAAGCCCAGATCTTGCCGTGCATGACGCCGCGGCGAGACCACGGCGGCGATGACGATCGGTCGGACTTCGACTGCTTCGCTCGCTTCCAGGATCTCACGCGCTCCCTGACCGAGGCGCTGAACGGCGTCTCGACGGTCCAACAATCCTTGTTGCGTAATCTTGATGATGTTGACCTCGCGGCGCTCGCGCAGCCGCAGGAGCACTAACAACAAATCTATCGAGGCCT
>VBCL01000069.1:0-12860 GCA_005888865.1 Betaproteobacteria bacterium
GCCAAGGCGTGCCTTGCGAGGCGCGTATTCTACCCAAAAGGTCCGGCCCGGCGAAGCGTGGAGCGCCCACCCGCGCGAGAGCGGCATGGCGGTGAAGCATCCTTTTCGTCACGCCGAGTTCGTGACGACCGCGGCGGAATGGCACCAGCTTCCGTCGGACGGTGCGCCCGAGATCGCCTTTGCGGGACGATCGAACTCGGGCAAATCCTCCGCGATTAACGCACTGGCGCAGCGCACGCGACTGGCCTACGTCAGCCGGACACCGGGGCGCACGCAGCACATCAATCTCTTTCGTACGCCGTCCGGGGCACTGCTCGCCGACCTGCCCGGATACGGGTACGCCAAGGTGCCGGAGAAGATGCGACGTCATTGGCAGACGTTCCTGGCGCGTTATCTTGCAGAGCGCGCACCGCTTATCGGGCTGGTGCTAGTCATGGATGCGCGGAGGCCGCTGACCGATCTCGATCGCCAGATGCTGGACTGGTTCCTGCCGACCGGTCGGCCGATGCAGCTCCTGCTTACCAAGGCGGACAAGCTCTCCGCCGCTGCGCAGCGGCGGGCTCTGGATGATACCGCCCGCGTCCTCGCCGAGACTTATGGTGCCGAGCGCGATGGCATCGGCGTGCAACTGTTTTCCGCGACGCGCGGCGTCGGGATCGCCGAGGCCGAAAATGCAATCGGCGCCTGGCTTTCGCTGTGAACGAAAGTGAAGCGCCGATTGCGGCTGCAGATAAAGAAAGGCCCCGCCATCAAGGGGAGTGACACGGGGCCGAAAACGCCCTGCGATCGGTGAAGACTCACAATCACAGAGCACCCGCTCAGGGAGGAAAGCGGGAGACGTAATAACCGTCCGCTTACATTGACCGCCCGCATACGAACGAGTTCCATCGCGCTCCGTTTTTTGCAATTGTCGAGTCGCCGACAAGGACAAGCGGCGAGGTTTTGTAAATTTCCAGAGTGACCGCCGCGCGCTGCTTGCCGCTCGGAGAGGGTGCGCGCTACGATGCGGGCCTGCCGACCAGGGATCAGAGCGGGACGCGAGTCACGCAGGTTCAAATACACATGCGATTCACAGGAAAATTCCCGGAACGGCGAGCACGCCGGATGCGGCGCGACGATTTCTCCCGAAGGCTGATGCGAGAGCATCGCCTCGCGGCCGACGATCTGATCTATCCCGCGTTCGTGCAGGAGGGCAACCAGCGGGAGGACCCGGTCCCGTCGCTGCCGGGCATCTCCCGCAAGAGCATTGACCTCCTTCTGCGGGATGCAGAGCGTTGCCTCGAGCTGGGCATCCCGGCGATCGCTCTGTTTCCGGTCATCGGCAAGGAGCAGAAATCACTCGATGCCGAGGAAGCTTGGAATCCTGAGGGCCTCGTGCCGCGCGCCGTGCGGGCGCTGAAAGAGCGCTTTCCCGCCCTGGGGGTGATCACCGACGTGGCCCTCGACCCGTACACCAGCCATGGGCAGGATGGCTTGCTCGACGCCGGCGGCTACGTCACCAACGACCTCACCGTCGCCGCGTTGACTCGGCAGGCGCTGTCGCACGCCGCCGCGGGCGCCGACGTGGTCGCGCCGTCGGACATGATGGACGGACGCGTGGGCGCGCTGCGCGCCGCGCTGGACCAGATCGGTTCGGAACGCACGCGGATCCTTGCCTACTCGGCCAAGTACGCGTCGAGCTTCTACGGACCCTTTCGCGATGCCGTCGGTTCTTCAGGCAACTTGGGCGGCGGAAACAAGTACACCTATCAGATGGATCCCGGAAACTCGGACGAGGCCCTCTGGGAGGTCTATCTCGACCTGCAGGAGGGCGCCGACATGGTCATGGTGAAGCCCGGTCTGCCCTATCTCGACATCGTGCGCCGGGTCAAGGACACATTCGGCGTGCCGACCGCCGTCTACCAGGTGAGCGGCGAATACGCGATGCTCAAGGCGGCCGCGGAGCGGGGCTGGCTGGACGAGCGCGCCTGTGTGCTCGAGGTGCTGACAGCGTTCAAACGCGCCGGTGCCGACGCGATCCTCACCTACTTTGCCCTGGCTGCGGCGGCGTGGCTGCGAGCGTAACGTCGTCGACCTCGGTTGCGAGCAGGGACTTGAGCTGCGGCAACGTCAAACGCTCCTCCGTGAGCCCGGGCCGGTCGCGGCGCGGCCGATTGCGGCGCTGCTGCGCAGACAGGATCACCAGCCGGACCGTCGTCCCCTGCGATTCGATGCGAAGCTGCGGTGCCTGGGCATCGCCGCCCTGGGTCGGGGCCTGCGAATAGGCGACCTCAGCGTTAATCAGCGAGAGCTCGACCGTCTTCGCGTCTTCCGCCTCGAGCTCGAGGCGCACGTCGCTGTGCTCGGTGGCCCAGCCCGCGGCAACGGCCCCCGTCAGGATCGGATCCCAACGCGAGAGGCGCTCCATCCACCGCAGCGCTTCGAACCGCTGGGCGCGCAGCAGAGCCGGCTGGGTCGCCGCGTGAAACAGACTGTTGTAATCACGCAACGCCTGCTCGACCTCCTCGTTCCCCGGCAATGACTCGTGATCGGGCAGCCCGAGCTGGCGACATGCCTTGCGCTTGGCTACCCTCCAGTCGGTGAGCCCATGCTCGGCGATGAGTCGTGCAGCGGCCTGAGCGATAAGCGTACGGTTGCGAAGCGCACGCGGCGAATCCGGACGAGCCACGGCGGCTCCTAGAACAGCTGGTTGCGGATCTCGCCGGGGACCCGACCGGTCCCGGGAACGAGCACGTCCTCGCGAAGCTTGGGCGGGAACTCGGAGTAGAAATACTCGACGATGCCACTTCGATCGTCAGGCTCACGCAGGCCCGTCTCGGCGTTGACCCGGGCGACGAGCACGCCTTCGGGCGGCGTAAGCGGCTGCTCGGGGACGCCCTTGAGCACCTTGGCCATGAAATTCATCCATATGGGCAGCGCTGCCACGGCCCCGGTTTCGTTGGTCCCGAGCGTCCGGGGCTGATCGAAGCCGATCCAGGCGATGGCGACCATCGACGCGTTGAATCCGCAGAACCAGGCGTCGACGTTCTCATTGGTCGTCCCGGTCTTGCCCGCGAGATCCTGGCGTCCGAGCTGCATTGCGCGGGCAGCGGTTCCGGCGCGGACTACGTCGCGCATCATCGTGGTCATGATGAATGCATTGCGCGGGTCGATGACGCGCTCGGCGCCTTGCTCGGCGATGGTGGGCTGGGCCCGTGAGAGCGTATTGCCGTGGCTGTCCAGGACCTTGTCGATCAGATACGGCGCGACGCGGTAGCCCCCATTCGCGAAGACCGAATAAGCGCCGAGCATCTGCACCGGGCTCGCCGCACCCGCGCCCAGCGCCATCGGCAGGTACGGTGGATGCAACTTCGGATCGAAGCCGAACCGAGCGATGTAATCCTGTGCGTAGCGGGGGCCGATCGCCCGCATGACGCGGACGGTGACCAGATTCTTCGATTTCATGAGCGCGGTCCGCAGCCGCATCGGCCCTTCGAATTTGCCGTCGTAGTTCTTCGGCTCCCAAGGCTCGCTCCCGGTCTCGGAGGCGTCGAAGTACAGCGGGCCGTCGATGACCACCGTGGCCGGGCTGAAGCCCTTCTCGAGCGCGGCCGAATAGATGAACGGCTTGAACGCCGATCCCGGCTGACGCAGCGCCTGGGTCACGTGGTTGAACTTGTTGCGGTCGAAATCGAAACCCCCGACCATCGCCAGGATCGCGCCGTCCGATGGTCGCGCTGAAATAAGCGCGGACTCGACCTGGGGCAGTTGGGCGATCTGCCAGCGGCCCTTGTCGTCCCGGCTCAACCGGATCACTGCGCCTGGGCGGATACGACTGCTGGCCGGCGCCTTGTCGGAGAGCGCCCGCGCCGCGAACTTGAGTCCGTCCCCGATGACAGTCACGGCTTCGCCATCGCTCTTGACCGCCTTGACTTCGGCAGGCCCCGCAGAGAGAACGACTGCCGGATCGAGATTGTCGCTGTTGTCCAGGTCCTGGAAGGCCTGGTCGAGCGCTGCATCGAGCTCGGCGGGGTCGCTGGGCAGACTCACATATCCTTCGGGACCGCGGTATCCGTGACGGCGGTCGTATTCGACAACACCCCGTCGCACCGCGGCGTAGGCCGCGTCCTGGTCGGGCTTGCGAATGGTCGTAACCACCGTGAGCCCGCGGCTGTAGCTATCCTCGCCATAGGTCTCGAAGATCGCTTGGCGGGCCATTTCCGCAACGTAGTCGGCATGCGCCGAGGTGTCGCGCAGCGCTGGGTGAACCACCAGCGGTGCCGCCAGCGCCTGCTGGAGCTGGGCATCGTTGATGAACCGCAGCTCGTGCATGCGCCGCAGGACATAAAGCTGGCGGGAGCGCGCCCGTTTAGGGTTTGCAATCGGGTTGTAAGCGGAAGGAGCCTTTGGAAGGCCGGCGAGCATCGCGGCTTCGGCGACGTCGATGTGCGATAGGGGCTTGCCGAAGTACATCTGAGAGGCGGCGGCAAAGCCATAGGCGCGCTGGCCGAGGAAGATCTGGTTGATGTAGAGCTCCAGGATATCGTCCTTGCTGAGGTTGGCCTCGATCTTGTAGGCAAGCAGGACCTCGCGAAGTTTGCGAGTGAGCGTTCGCTCTCGTGTGAGAAAGAAGTTCCGTGCGACCTGCATGGTGATCGTGCCGGCGCCTTGCTGCGTGCCGCTGGTGAGGTTGGTCAGCGCTGCGCGTAACACCGAGATGTAGTCGACGCCGCCGTGCTGGTAGAACCGCTCATCTTCCGCCGCGAGAATCGCCTCCCGCATGACCTCGGGAACATCCCTGATCTTGACCACCGCCCGGCGCTCCTCCCCGAATTCCCCAAGCAACTCCCCCTCGGCCGAGACGATCCGGAGCGGTATCTTGGGCTGGTAGTCGGTCAGCGCCTCAAGCGTGGGCAAAGTGGGATAAAGCAGGGCAAACACGAACGCAACCAACAAGCCGCCAACCAGGGCCAGGCCAAACACTACGGACGCCAGGTAGATAAGCCACCGCTTTAGCATAAATGAATGAAAGTTGGCGCGGCGCTGGGTGGGAGCCGCGATTATATGCAGGGTTAGGGGATCAAATAAACTTGAAAAAAAGAAATTGCCTTCGTTTATACTTGCTGCTAGGATTTAATGTAGTTTATATGTAAATGGTCTAAACGCTCCATGCTGAAGGAAAAACTCGGCTCGGCATTTTCGTTTCTCGACACGACAGCGCCCCCGCTGATCGGCATCGACATCAGCTCGACTGCGCTCAAGCTGGTCGAGCTTTCGGAGTCCGGGAAGGGAGCGTACCGCCTGGAGCGCTACGCGATCGAACCGCTCCCCAAGGACGTGGTCACCGACGGCAACATCGCCAACCTCGATCAGGTCGCCGAGGCGCTTCGCCGCGGACACAAGCGGCTCGGCAGTCGCAACCGGAACGTTGCCCTCGCACTGCCCGCCGCGATGGTGATCACCAAGAAAATCATCGTGCCAGCGGGACAAACTGAGGAAGAACTCGAGCTCCAGGTCGAAACCGAAGCGAACCAGTACATCCCGTTCGCGCTGGACGAAGTCAATCTCGATTTTCAGACGCTGGGTCCCGCGCCGAACAACCCTGACGAAGTCGAAGTGCTGATCGCGGCTTCGCGGAAGGAAAAGGTCGAGGATCGTGTCGCGATCGCCGACGCCGCGGGCTTGAAGCCCCGGGTGATGGACGTCGAGTCCTACGCCACCGAGGAGGCGTTCCGGATGATCACCCCGTCGCTGCCGGCAAACGGTCGCGACCAGAACATCGCGCTGGTCGATATCGGGGCACATGTCACGCATTTCTACGTGTTGCGAAATAACCAAATCCTCTTCTCGCGCGATCAGGCCTTCGGCGGCAATCAGCTCACCCACGAGATTCAGCGGGCTTTCAATCTGTCGCCCGAGGAAGCCGAGTCGGCGAAGAAGAATGCCGGACTGCCCGAGAACTATGACGTCGATGTCCTGCAACCGTTCATGGAAACGCTGGCGCTGGAAGTGACCCGGGCGCTGCAATTCTTCTTCACCTCGACATCGTACAACCAGGTCGATCAGATCGTGCTGTCCGGCGGCTGCGCACTGGTACCCGGCCTGGACGAGTTGGTCGCCAAGCGGGCGGGTGCCAATACGATCGTCGGCAATCCATTCGCGAATATGGGCGTGTCGGACCGGATCCGCCCGCGCCAGCTCGCCTCGGAGGCGCCGCTGCTGCTGATCGCCTGCGGTCTTGCCATGCGGAGCTTCGACTGATGGTTCGCATCAACCTCCTTCCCCACCGGGAGCAGAAGCGCCAGGCGCGCCAGCGACAGTTCGTCTCGCTTGCGATCGGGCTGGCCATCCTGGGCATCGGAACGATCGGACTCGGGCACATCCTGATCGCCGCGCAAATCGATAATCAGAACGGGCGTAATAAGCTCTTGACCACCGAGATCGCGAAGCTCGACGAGCAGATCAAGGAAATTGACCGGCTGCGCGACCAGACACAGGCGCTGCTGGCCAGAAAGCAGGTCGTAGACCGGACCGAAGCGGTGCACCTGCTCGACCAGCTCGTTCGCCAGCTGCCGGACGGGGTCTACCTCAAGTCGGTGAAGCAGAACGGCACGCGGGTGACGTTGGTCGGCTACGCCCAGTCGAACGCGCGGGTCTCGACGCTCATGCGCAACGTCGAGAGCTCGCCTTGGCTCTCCTCGCCGGATTTAGTCGAGATTCGCTCAGTTGCACTGGACAAGCAGAAAGTGAACGAGTTCACGCTCGCGATGCAGGTGAAGCGCGCGGCTCCGGCGCTCGGTGCCGGGCAGGCGCCTGCGCCGCCCGGCAAGGCGCCGCCCGCCAAGGCCCCGGCCGGCAAGGCCGCGTCGGGTCCGGCCGATGGAGCGAAATCATGACGCTCGACGACATCCGCCGATTGAATATCCGGGAAGCCGGGAGCTGGCCGCTGCTGCCCAAAGCGGTGGTTCTGACGCTGATCTTCGTGGTGATCGTGATCGTCGGCGGGCTGCTCGACTGGCGCGATCAGCTGGATACGCTCGACCGGGTGCAGGGCGAAGAGCTGAAGCTCAAGGAAGCCTACGCATCGAAAAAGGCCAAGGCCGTCAATCTCGAGCTCTATATCCAGCAACTGCGCGAGATCGAGCAATCGTTCGGTGCGTTGCTCAAGCAACTGCCCAACAAGTCGGAAATGGACGCACTGCTCACCGACATCAACCAGGCCGGCCTCGGCCGGGGACTCCAGTTCGAATTGTTCAAACCTGCCACGACCGAGAAGATGGCCGATTTCTACGCCGAGCTGCCGATCACCGTCAGGGTGACCGGTAACTATCACGACATGGGCGCCTTCGCGAGCGATGTCGCGCAACTGCCGCGCATCGTGACGCTCAACGATGTTTCGATCGCGAACGACAAGGGCACGCTCACGATGGAGACCGTGGCCAAGACCTTCCGCTACCTCGACGAAGACGAGATCGCCAAGCAGCGTCGCGGGGCCAAGGACGCGAAGGCCAAGGGCAAGAAATGAGAGCGCGGCTCGCCTGCTGGGTTGGCATCGGGGTGCTCGTCGCCGGTTGCAGTGGCGAGAGCCACCAGGATCTGCGCGCCTGGATGCAGGAACAGGGCAAGGGTTCCAAGGGCAAGCTCGACCCGTTGCCCCAGGTCAGGCCCTACGAGCCATTCACGTATAACGCGTTCGACCTCCCCGACCCGTTCAAGCCGCGCAAGATCGAACCGGTGAAGAGCGGCGGCAACCTTGCCCCGGATCTGACGCGGCGCAAGGAACCGCTCGAAGCGTATCCGCTGGAGTCGCTGCAGATGGTGGGGACGCTACAGAAAGGTCCCTCGACGTACGCGCTGATCCGCACCACCGAAAAGGACGTCTACCAGGTCAAGATCGGCAACTACATGGGCCAGAATTTCGGTGTCATCGTGGGGATCAGCGACAACGAAATCAAGGTGAAGGAATTGGTCCAGGACGGAACAGGTGACTGGACCGAGCGCTCGAGTACTTTGCAGCTTGCAGACGCAACCGATCAAAGACAGGAGCGACGACGATGAGTCCCTTGCCATCCAACGGTTCCAAACGCTTCCGCTGGCAGGCTCGGGCGGGCATGTTCGCGCTTCTCGCAGGGCTCCTCGCACTTGGCACAGGGAGCGCGATCGCGCAGACAGCCAACAGCCTCGATGCGCTTTCGGTCTCCAAGGCGAGCTCGGGGCGGACGGTCATCAAGTTCACGCTGAAGGCGCCGCTTCCGAATCCGCCGGCCGGGTTCGCGATTGCCAACCCGCCGCGCATCGCGCTCGACTTTCCGGACACGGGCAACGGTCTGGGCAAGACCGTGCAGGACATCGGCGATCCGGCGCTGCGAAGCGTCAACGTCGTCCAGGCCGGCAACCGGACGCGCGTGGTGTTCAACCTCAACAAGCCCCAGTCTTATGAAACGCAGATCGAGGGCAACACCGTCCTGGTTACACTGAGCGACCAACCGAGTGCTGCGGCGGCCGCCGAGGCCCCCGTCGTCTCGCGCTTTGCGGAGGCGCGTCCGGGCGAAGTGGCCCACACCTTGCGCGACGTCGATTTCCGCCGGGGACGCAACGGCGAAGGCCGGATCATCGTCGATCTGTCCGACAACAGCACCGGCATCGACATCCGCCAGCAGGGCCGCACGCTCGTGGTCGACTTCCTCAAGACCGCCGTGCCGCGCAACCTCGAGCGCAGGCTCGATGTGGCCGACTTCGCCACGCCGGTCGCGACCATCGACACGTTCGGACAGGGCGGCAACGCGCGCATCGTGATCGAGCCACGCGGGTTGTGGGAACACTCCGCGTATCAGGCGGACAATCGCTTCATTCTCGAAATCAAGCCGGTTCAGGAAGACCCGAACAAGCTGACGCAAGGCACGCGTCAGGGCTTCAAGGGCGAGAAGCTCTCCCTCAACTTCCAGAATGTCGAAGTCCGGGCGGTGCTGCAGGTGATCGCGGACTTCACGGGCCTCAACATCATCACCAGCGACACGGTCACGGGCAGCCTCACGCTGCGCCTGAAGGACATTCCCTGGGATCAGGCGCTCGACATCATCATGCAGACCAAGGGTCTCGACATGCGCAAGAACGGCAACGTCGTTCTCATCGCGCCGCGCGAGGAACTGGCGGTCAAGGAAAAGCAGCAGCTCGAAGCACGACAGCAGATCAGCGAGCTCGAGCCGCTGCAGACCGAGATGTTTCAGTTGAACTATGCAAAGTCGAGCGACATCCTCGCGATTATCAACGTAGGGGCGCGCGGCGCGGGCGGCGGGGCGGCCGGCGCCGGCGACCGCTTCCTTTCGCGACGCGGCTCCGCATTCGTCGATCCGCGCACCAACATCCTGTTCGTCACTGACACAGCGGGCAAGCTCGAGGAAGTCCGCCGGATCATCCGACAGATCGACACGTCGGTGCGGCAGGTGCTCATCGAAAGCCGTATCGTCATTGCCAGCGACAAGTTCAGCCGTCAGCTCGGTGTGCGGCTCGGCGTGCAGACCGGGTTCACGCTCAACAAGCGTTACGCGGGGGGGTTCGGCGGGACGCTGTCGACGACGCCGGTCGTCCATCTGCCATGTACCAATGGGGTGTGCACGCGTGAGACGCGGACCCAGACGCCGTACGAGCTCGCGTCGGGCATCGCCAACGCCGGCTACTCCGATTCGCCGCAGTTGAACGTCAATCTTCCGGTTGCCGGCGCCGCCGGGCAGCTCGCGCTGACGCTCATCAACCTCGGCAGCGGCAACCTCATCAACCTGGAGTTGTCCGCGCTCGAGGCCGATACGCTCGGCAAGGTCATTTCCAGCCCGCGCGTGGTGACGGCCGACAACCAGAAGGCGCACATCGAGCAGGGTACCGACATCCCATACATCATCCAGGGAACGACCAGCACGAACGCGACGGTGCAGTTCAAGAAGGCCGTGCTGTCCCTCGACGTCACCCCGCAGATTACGCCCGACAACCGGATCATCATGACCGTCGAGATTCACAAGGATTCGGTCGGCCAGATCATCAATATCGCCGGCAGCCAATACCCCTCGATCGACACCAAGAACGTAACCACGCTGATCGCAGTCAATAACGGAGACACGGCGGTCATCGGTGGTATCTACGAGTAGACGCTCACCAACAGCGTGACCAAGGTGCCGTTCCTTGGCGATATCCCGATCCTCGGCTACGCGTTCAAGCAGACCGGCAAGGACATCGAGAAGACCGAGCTGCTCATCTTCCTCACTCCGCGGATCATCAAAGAATCGGTCACCGCGGTGCGCTAGGGAACACCTGCGCTGCGCGGGCGCGCGATTCGTGCGACGCCCGTGCGGCGTCGACGGGGGAACTGCAAGGGCGGGAAGGGGAAGGCGCGTGAAGGCATCGATCTTCGTATCGACCCTGTTGTCCGCAGTCATGCTGCTCGCGGCGGAGCCGGCGAGCGCGTTGGGCGTGACGTTCGCGAACAGGAACGGTGTCAAGAACGTCGACGCCATCGTCAGTGGCAGCACGGTGCAATTCCGCGTGGCGAATATCGAGAACGACTCGAAGCGCCAGACGGGAGCGCTGCGGCTCGAGCTGTGGGCGACCAGCCAGCCGTTGGGCAACGTTGGCACCAATCTTCCACCGATCGATTTCAAGCTGGCGGAACTCCAGCTGGGCGTGCTGCAGGCCGAGACGCTCGCCGGGTTTGATTCCGATGGCAACCCGATCTACTTCACCGACAAGTACACCAATCTCATATCGCCGCTTCTGCCGCTCGGCGTGCCTCCCGACGGGACGTGGTACTACGTGGTCTTCCTCACCGAATTCACCGGGGCCGCCACCGACGACGGATTCTCGGCCGACGATTGGGTGGTCATGCCGGCGACAGTCACGGTCGGTACACCGTCACCCCCGCCCGACTTCATCGGAACAGCCGTCGAATACGTCTATCCCGACTGGCGCTTCTATTTCGTGACCGCTCTTCAGAGCGAGATCGATGCGCTCGATAGCGGAGCCTTCGGCCGCGCGTGGCTGCGGACCGGAGAGACGTTCCACGTCTGGCGAGGGCCGGTCGCGGGGTCGGCGGCCACGTGTCGTTTCTTCAGCGCTGTCTTCGCCCCCAGGAGTACGCACTTCTACACGCCGTTCCAGTCCGAATGCAATGCGCTCAAGGCGAACCCGGCGTGGGTCGACGAAGGAATCGCGTTCTATGTCGCACTTCCGGACGCGGACGGTTTCTGCGCGGTCGGCACGGTTCCGCTCTACCGCGCCTACGACAACGGCATCGGCGGCGCGCCCAATCATCGCTACACGACCGCTTTCGCCACCCTTCAGCAAATGCTCGCCGCGGGTTGGGCATTCGAAGGCAACGGCAATACCGCGATCTTCGCCTGCGTCCCGCAGTAGGCAAGGCCGGGGACCACGCTCCCTGGTGCGCTGCCTCCCGACGCGATCAACAGGTGCATCACCGCGCGCCTCGCGCGACCCCCGTCGTTAAACTACAATCGGCCGATGCAGCTGCACCGGGGCAACCTTTTTCTGGTCGGCATGCCGGGATGCGGCAAGTCGACGCTCGGGCGCTTGCTCGCGAAACGGTTGAACAAGCCTTTCTACGATGCGGATGTCGAGCTGGAACGCCGGCTCGGCGTCACCATCCCGCTGATCTTCGAGCTTGAGGGCGAGCCCGGTTTTCGCGATCGCGAACAAGCCGTCCTTGCCGACCTCGTTGCGGGGACCAATATCGTCCTGTCGACCGGCGGCGGCGCCATCCTGCGGCCGGCCAACCGGGAGCTCCTGGCGCAGAACGGCACCGTGCTGTACCTGCATGCCGCCCCCGCCACCCTGTGGGAGCGCACGCGCCACAGCAAGCACCGCCCGCTGTTGCAGGCACCCGATCCGCTGGCGCGTGTGCAGGAGCTCTATACGGCTCGTGACGCGCTGTATCGTGAAGTCGCCGAGCTTGTCGTCGAGTCGGATCGCGAGCAGGTCAGTCGCCTCGCACATCGTCTCGAACAGCAGCTCCGGGCTGCGGCCCGGGCCTGATGCGGACGCTGACCGTCGCGCTCGGCGAGCGCAGCTACCCGATCCACGTCGGCGATGGCCTTCTGCAGCGCGCGGGAGAGTTGCTGTCGCCCCTCGCGTCGCGGCGCGCGATCATCGTCACCAACCCGGTCATCGCGCAGCACCACCTGAGTCGTCTGCAGAGCGGGCTTTCCGTCGCGGGGCTCGCTAGCGAAGTCATCGTCGTCCCCGATGGGGAAGCGCACAAGGACTGGACGACGCTTTACGCCGTTCACACGCGTTTGCTGGAAATGAAGGCCGAGCGCTCGACGCTGTTGATCGCGCTGGGCGGCGGGGTCGTCGGTGACCTCGCGGGATTTGCAGCGGCAACCTACCAGCGCGGCATTCCGCTGGTGCAGGTCCCGACGACGCTGCTGGCGCAGGTGGACTCGTCGGTCGGCGGCAAGACGGCGATCAATCATCCGCTGGGCAAGAACATGATCGGAGCGTTCTACCAGCCGCGCGCGGTGATCAGCGATACCGCGACGCTCGCCACGCTCCCCGACCGCGAGTACCGCGCAGGCATCGCGGAAGTCATCAAGTACGGCGTGATTCGCGATCTCGCGTTGTTCGAATGGTTCGAAGCCAACATGGAACGGCTCCTTGCCCGCGACCCGCAAGCGATTACCCACGCCGTTGTCGAGAGCTGCCGCATCAAGGCGGAAATCGTCGCGGCTGACGAGCGCGAAACGGGCGAGCGTGCGCTGCTCAACTTCGGCCATACCTTCGGCCACGCGATCGAGACGGCAACCGGTTATGGAACGTGGCTGCATGGAGAGGCCGTCGCCGCCGGGATGGTGCTCGCATCCAGGCTATCCGTTCTGGCC
>VBCL01000069.1:12926-23857 GCA_005888865.1 Betaproteobacteria bacterium
TCTCGAGTTGACGACGTGGCTGGAATCGATGGCTCGGGACAAGAAAGTCGAGAGCGGTGCGGTGCGTTTCGTCCTGCTCGAATCGCTGGGCCGCGCAGCGATTCGTAGTGGCGTCGCGGCCGAGAAGGTGGCCGCGTCGCTGAAGGGCTGATCGATGTAATCGCCACCGGAGCCGGAAACAGCGACGGCGCCCGCAGGCGCCGTCGTTGCCGGCGGACGGAAGTCTAGTTACAGGTGATCGAGAACGACGTCGTTTGCTGCGGAGCCGCCGCATCGGCCACGAAGAAGGTGTACTTTCCGACCCCTGTGACCAAATTGCTGATCAGTGCGAAGCCCTGCGTCGAAGGGGCCGTTACCACAGGTACCGTGCTGCCGGCACCGGGCGGCACAGACGGCGTGATGCTGTAGGGTGGAGTGCCCCCTGTGATCAGCTCGCTGACCGTAAGGCCGGTGCACGATTGAGCTATAGGTGGATTGTGACCAGGGTCTGGGAATATTTGCTGACTCGGGAATGCCTGGAGGCTCTCGATGGTCGTCGGCGGCGCACTGGTTCCGGGCGTGTTGGTCAAAGTCGCCGTCGTTTGCAGTCCCGTCGCGTCGAGAATCGAGAACGTCAGCGGATTGACACAGGCTCCGTTCGTGATCGCGGTAAACGGCAGGCCACTCGCGAGCACGGTCGGATTGACGATGATGACCGCAGTCGGGAAGCTCGCTGTGATGCGGTACGGTGGTGTTCCGCCGTAGATGAAGTAGTCGACGCGTACGCCGCTCGAGCACGTCGCGGTGTCCGGGCCGGTGATCGTTGCCGATGTAGGCACGACGGAAAGCACGGTCGAACCGTTGATCGTCTGCACGATCGTGAACTGCGCGGTCTGCTGGTTGCCGGTGGTCAGCTCCGTGGCACGCAAGAGAGCCGGCTGAGTCGCAACCCCGGCAGTCGCCTGAACGATCACTTGCGCGACCCCGAACTGATCCGAGACTACGGTGAGGGTGGATACCAGCGGGTTCGCCGGGTCGCTGCTCTGGATCGCAAACGCGCCGGTAACGACGTCGAACCTCACCTGACGGTTGGGAATCCCGACGCCGCCGGCGCCGGTGACGGTTACCTTCGCCGTGGCCGTCTGCCCGGAGCAGATCGCATTCGTACCGCAGGCCGCGGACGCGGGCGTGATGGTCAGCGTATTGAAGATCGGCGCGGGTTTGACCGTGACGACGGTCGATACCTTGGTGCCCGCTGCATCCTGAACGGTGATCGATACGGCGGTGTCGGCGAGCACGTTGGCGGGAAGCAGCACGATCGTCCCGCTGGTCGTGGACGCGCCGACCGGAAGCACGGCTGTATTGCTCGAAAAGACCGCGAAGGGCGGAACGCCGCCCGTGATCGTCAGGATTGTCGGCGTGTTGGCAAAGACGGTGGGTGTGGTCGGCAATATCGATAGCGGGCCCGGCGTGGTCGGGGGCGGGGCGAAGGGGTTATTGGGCGCGCCGCTGCCGCCACCACATCCGCCCAGGATCGCGAGCACGCCGAGCGCGACGGTGGCGAGCGCAACCTGCAGCCAGTGAGGATTCAGACGGTTTGGCGCCATGAGCGGGTCCCTGATGATATTGTCCTAAACATTCGGTCTCGCTTGTCAGTTTTGAATGCTGCGACAAGCATATAGACCACTTTGTTGAGATTAAAGCGCAAGTTCTGCACCGGCGCAAGTGCTTTCGGCGGGCCGAAACCACCGCTGGCGCCAACAGAGCCCCAAGGTTGCCGCGTTGCAACAATATCGCTAACATGAACTACTTTGGCCCCGCCGACCGCGATATTGCTGGCCCGATTCGGGTCAAACCAGGACGGGGCGGAGTCCACTCGGGGCGGTGACGGCGACGGGGAAACTGATGGCGACGGATTCGACGCGTTTTCCTCCAGCGAAACAGGGCCTTTACGATCCTCGCAACGAGCACGACGCTTGCGGGCTGGGGTTCATCGCCCACATCAAAGGCCAGAAGAGCCACGCGATCATCACCCAGGGCCTGCAGATTCTGAAGAATCTCACGCACCGGGGTGCGACGGGCGCCGATCCGCTGCAGGGCGACGGCGCGGGGATCCTGATCCAGATGCCCGATGCGTTCCTGCGTCGGGTCTGTGGCCGACAGGGTCTGACGCTACCCGCGATCGGACAATACGGCGTGGGAATGGTGTTCCTGCCGCAGGAACCGGCCTCGCGCATGGCCTGCGAGCAGGAAATCGAGCGTGCCGTCGCAGCCGAGGGTCAGACGCTGCTCGGCTGGCGCAACGTGCCGACGGACAATTCCGGCCTGTCGGAGCGCACCAAGGAGGTCGAACCGGTCATCCGCCAGGTGTTCATCGGCCGCGGCGCCAACGGCATCGATCAGGACGCGCTCGAGCGTAAGCTCTACATCATCCGCAAGCGTTCGGGCCACGCCATCCAGGCCTTGAAGCTGCATCACGGGAAAGAGTTCTACGTGCCGTCGATGTCGACGCGCACGATTGTCTACAAGGGGATGCTGCTCGCGCACCAGGTCGGCGAGTATTACCGCGACCTGCAGGACGCGACCATGGTGTCGGCGCTCGCCATGGTGCACCAGCGCTTCTCGACCAACACGTTTCCCACCTGGGACCTGGCGCATCCGTTCCGCCTGGTGTGCCACAACGGCGAGATCAATACGCTGCGCGGCAACGTGAACTGGATCCGCGCCCGGCAGCAGGCGATCGCGAGCGACGTGCTTGGCGCCGACCTGGACAAAATCTGGCCGCTCATCTACGACGGCCAATCCGATTCGGCGTCGTTCGACAACGCGCTCGAGCTGTTGCTGATGGGCGGGTATCCGCTCGCGCACGCGATGATGCTGATGATCCCTGAAGCGTGGGCCGGCAATCCGCTCATGGACGAGGACCGGCGCGCGTTCTACGAATACCATGCCGCGCTGATGGAACCCTGGGACGGTCGGCTGCGATGGCGTTCACCGATGGTCGTCAGATCGGCGCCACCCTCGACCGCAATGGCCTGCGTCCCGCGCGCTATATCGTCACCGACGACAACTACGTGATCATGGCCTCGGAAGTCGGCGTGCTCGACATTCCGGAGCGCAAGGTGATCAAGAAGTGGCGCCTGCAACCGGGCCGGATGCTGCTGGTCGACACCGAGCAGGGCCGGATCATCGATGACGAGGAGTTGAAGCGCACGCTCGCCACCGCCAAGCCGTATCGCGCCTGGATCGATCGCTCGCGCATCGCGCTCGACGCGCTGCCCGATCCGGCGCCGCCGCAGAAATCGTCGGTGTCGCTGCTCGATCGCCAGCAGGCATTCGGTTATACGCAGGAAGACCTGAAGATATTGCTCGCGCCGATGATCGAAACCAGCGAGGAAGCAGTCGGCTCGATGGGCAACGACGCGGCGCTGCCGGTGCTCTCGAACCGGGCAAAGGTTCTGTACAACTACTTCAAGCAGCTCTTCGCGCAGGTCACCAACCCGCCGATCGATCCGATCCGCGAGGAGCTGGTGATGTCTCTGGTCACCTTCATCGGACCTCGACCGAATCTCCTGGGCATCAACGAGACCGACCCGCCGATGCGACTCGAGGCGGAGAAGCCGATCCTCACCGCCGATGAGATGCAGAAGATCCGCCACATCCAGTTGTTCACGGGCGGCGCCTTCCGATCGCTCGAGCTCGATATCTGCTATCCGGCGGCATGGGGCGCCGCGGGGATGGAGGCGGCGCTGGCAAGCCTCTGCGCGCACGCCGAGGATGCGATCAAGCTCGGCTACAACGTTCTCGTTGTCTCCGACCGCAAGGTTTCCGCGCAGCTGATGCCAATTCCGGCACTGCTGGCCACCGCTGCCGTGCACCAGCACCTGGTGCGCAAGGGCCTGCGGACCAGCACGGGGCTGGTCGTCGAAACGGGCTCGGTTCGCGAAGTGCATCAGTTCGCGCTCCTCGCCGGATACGGCGCCGAGGCGATCCATCCTTACCTCGCGCTGGAGTCGATCACCCAATTGCACGAATACGTGCCGCAAGTCTCGCCCGAGGAATCGGCGAAGCGCTACATCAAGGCAATCTGCAAAGGGTTGTACAAGGTCATTGCCAAGATGGGCATCTCGACCTACCAGTCGTATTGCGGTGCGCAGATCTTCGAGGCGGTCGGGTTGAGCTCGGCGTTCGTCCAGAAATATTTCACCGGAACGGCCAGCAACATCGAGGGCATCGGTCTGTTCGAAGTGGCCGAGGAAGCCTACCGCCTGCATCAGCTCGCGTTCGGCGACAGCCCGGTCCTGCGCAATGCGCTCGACGCGGGCGGCGAGTACATGTACCGCACCCGCGGCGAGGAGCACATGTGGACGCCGGACTCGATCGCCAAGGTCCAGCACGCGGCACGCTCGAACAGTCACGCGACCTACCGCGAGTTCGCGAAGCTGGTCAACGAGCAGGGCAAGCGGCTGATGACACTGCGGGGGCTGTTCGAGTTCAAGTTCGCCGCGGAACCCGTGTCGCTCGACGAGGTGGAGCCCGCCTCCGAAATCGTCAAGCGCTTTGCGACCGGAGCCATGAGTCTGGGGTCGATCTCGACCGAAGCGCATACGACACTGGCGGTAGCGATGAACCGCATCGGCGGCAAGTCGAATACCGGCGAAGGCGGCGAGGACGCGAAGCGCTACCCCCTGATCAAGAAAGGCGAGACCCTGAAATCGCGGCTCGAAGGGGTGGTTGCCGACGTCGCGCTCAAGGAAGGCGATTCACTGCGCTCGAAGATCAAGCAGGTCGCCTCGGGCCGCTTCGGCGTCACCGCGGAATATCTGGTCAACGCTGATCAGCTCCAGATCAAGATGGCGCAGGGCGCGAAGCCGGGCGAGGGGGGGCAGCTCCCCGGGCACAAGGTCTCGTCCTACATCGCGCAGATACGCTTCTCCGTTCCCGGTGTCGGCCTGATTTCGCCGCCGCCGCATCACGACATCTACTCCATCGAGGATCTTGCGCAGCTGATCCACGATCTGAAGAGCGCGAATTCGAACGCGTCGATCTCGGTCAAGCTTGTCTCCGAAGTCGGCGTCGGCACCGTCGCCGCCGGCGTGGCCAAGGCGAAGGCCGATCACGTGACGATCGCCGGCCACGATGGCGGCACCGGGGCCTCGCCGGTGTCCTCGATCAAGCACGCGGGAACGCCGTGGGAGCTCGGACTCGCCGAAACGCAGCAGACGCTGGTGCTGAACCGGCTGCGCGGACGCATTGCCGTGCAGGTCGACGGGCAGATGAAGACCGGTCGCGACGTGGCGATCGGCGCCATGCTTGGCGCCGACGAATTCGGTTTCGCGACGGCACCGCTGGTTGTCGAAGGCTGCATCATGATGCGCAAGTGCCATCTCAATACCTGCCCGGTCGGCATCGCGACCCAGGATCCGGAACTGCGCAAGAAATTCACCGGACAGCCGGAACACGTCGTCAATTATTTCTTCTTCGTTGCCGAGGAAGTGCGCGAGATCATGGCCAGGCTTGGGGTGCGCAGGTTCAACGACCTCATAGGCCGCTCGGATCTCCTCGACATGCGGCCGGGCGTCGATCACTGGAAGGCTCGCGGGCTGGACTTCTCGAAGGTCTTCTACCAGCCGCAGATGCCGTCAAGCGTGGCGCGCTACAACTGCGAGGTGCAGGACCACGGGCTCGGTCGCGCGCTCGACCACCAGTTGATTGCCGAGGGCGCGCAGGCGATCGAGCAGAAGCATCCGGTTCGATTGGAGCACCGCATCCGCAACGCGCATCGTTCGGTGGGCGCGATGCTCTCCGGCATCATCGCCCGCCGCTACGGTCACGACGGGCTTCCCGACGACACATTGCACGTCATGTTCAACGGTATCGCCGGGCAGAGCTTCGGTGCTTTCCTCGCGCGCGGCGTCACCTTCGAGCTGCAGGGCGCGACCAACGATTACGTCGGCAAGGGATTGTCCGGCGGCCGCCTCGTCGTCTACCCTGACCCCGAATCGCCGGCACGTCCGGAAGAGAACATCGTGGTCGGCAACACCGTGATGTACGGCTCGATCGATGGTCAGGCGTATTTCCGCGGCGTGGCGGGCGAGCGCTTCTGCGTACGCAATTCCGGCGCGAGCGCCGTCGTCGAGGGCACTGGCGATCATGGCTGCGAGTACATGACCGGCGGCACGGTGGTCGTCCTCGGGCGCACCGGGCGCAACTTCGCCGCCGGGATGAGCGGCGGCATCGCCTACGTGTACGATGAGGACGGCACTTTCAGTCAGCGCTGCAACACCTCGATGGTGGCGCTGGAGCGCGTGCTGGCCGAGGCCGACCAGCTTCGGGCCGAAAAGGAACTGGCTGCGTCGGGCAAGGGGCGGATGCTGCACGCCGGACAGACCGACGAAGCACTCCTGCGCGTGCTGACCGAGCGGCACCTGCAGTTCACCGGCAGCACGCTGGCGCTGGCGATCCTCGATGATTGGGAAACGGCGCGGGGAAGATTCACCAAGGTCTTCCCGCACGAGTACCGGCGGGCCCTGGGTGAGCAGCATGCGGCGAAGCTCAAGGCGGACGCGGTGACCGCGAGCAGGCAGAAGGAAGCGGCGTGATGCGGGTACTAAGATTCCGTCACCCATGCCTTTCCGCAGCCGGTCCCCTCACCCCTAGCCCCTCTCCCTCCGGGAGAGGGGAACATACTGCGCGCCTGCGGCGCGATCTTCGGATCGCGTGATGGGCAAGGTCACGGGCTTCATGGAGCTCGAGCGGATCAAGGAAGTCGTCCTCCCGGTCGACGAGCGGGTCCGCCATTACCGCGAGTTCATCCTCACGCTCAAGGACGATGAGGCGGCAAAACAGGGGGCCCGCTGCATGGACTGCGGCATCCCGTTCTGCCAGTCGGGCTGCCCGGTCAACAACATCATCCCCGACTGGAACGATCTTGTGTACCGGCACGATCTGCGCGAAGCGCTCGACGTGCTGCACTCGACCAACAATTTCCCGGAGTTCACCGGCCGCATTTGCCCGGCGCCCTGCGAGGCGGCGTGCACGCTCAACATCAACAACGATCCGGTCGGGATCAAGTCGATCGAGCACTTCATCATCGATCGCGGATGGGAAGAAGGCTGGGTCGTGCCGCAGCCACCGTCGGAGAAGACGGGAAAACGCGTCGCCGTCGTCGGGTCCGGACCCGCGGGGATGGCCTGCGCGCAGCAGCTCGCGCGCGCGGGTCACGACGTCGTGCTCTTCGAGAAGAACGACCGGATCGGCGGCCTCCTGCGCTACGGGATTCCCGACTTCAAGCTCGAAAAAGGACACATCGATCGCCGGGTCGCGCAGATGCGAGCGGAGGGCGTCGAATTTCGCGCGGGCGTGGCCGTCGGCGGCACCGCGCCCGGTTCCCTCCCGGCGCGCACGCTGGTCGAGGAGTTCGATGCCGTGGCCATCACCGCGGGATCGGAGCATCCGCGCGATCTCGCCGTCCCCGGTCGCGAGCTCGACGGCGTCCATTTCGCGATGGACTTTCTGCCGCTGCAGAACCGGCGCGTCGCCGGCGACGCGGACGTCCCTCCGCTTTCCGCACACGGCAAGCACGTGGTCGTGATCGGCGGAGGCGACACCGGGTCCGACTGTGTCGGAACGTCGAATCGCCAGGGCGCAACGTCGATCGTGCAGTTCGAGTTGCTGCCGCAGCCGCCGGAGCACGAGAACAAACCGCTGGTCTGGCCGTACTGGCCGATCAAGATGCGCACCTCGACGTCGCACGAGGAAGGCTGTGATCGCGACTGGGCAGTGCAGACGAAGGCGTTCCGCGGCGAACGCGGCAAGGTCAAGGCGCTGGTCGCCTGCCGCGTCGACTGGAAGGATGGCAAGCTGCACGACGTCCCGGGGAGCGAGTTCGAGCTCAAAGCCGATCTCGTGCTGTTCGCGATGGGCTACGTGCACCCGGTGCACGAAGGCATGCTCGACGAGCTCGGCGTGAAGTACGACGCGCGCGGCAACGTCGCGGCCGACACGGAGTGCTACCAGACCTCGACACCGAAGGTTTTCGCCGCCGGCGATACCCGGCGCGGCCAGTCGCTGGTCGTGTGGGCGATTCGCGAAGGACGCCAGTGCGCGCGGGCGATCGACGAATTTCTCATGGGAGCCTCCGAGCTTCCGCGGTAATCTGAAGCCGGATGACGGATATCGTCTCGCTGGGCTTGACGAGCTGGCGGCCCGAGCTCGAGTCCGCGGCGCAGCAGACTGCGATCCGGACGATCGAGGGCGGCGGGGTGCTGGTACTGCCGCGTCTGTCCTTCGAGCTCTCAGCCGAAGAGGTTCGCTTCCTTTCGCCGACGTGGTCGGACGGCCGGGCGAAGAACATCAGTCTCGACGGCGCCGCCCTCAGGGGTGCGTATGGACTCGACCAGGATCTCGGCGCGCTCGCGCGCATGATCGAACGCTTCGGCGCGTCCGCCGGGGATTTGGTGACCGCGCTTTTTCCGCGGTACGCGCCCTATGTCAAGCGGGCGCGCACGAGCTTTCGCCCGCAACCCGCCGTGGGTCGCCCGGTGTCGTGGCGGAAGGACGACGCGCGATTGCACATCGACGCCTTCCCTTCGCGCCCGAATCACGGCGAACGCATCCTGCGCGTGTTCTCGAACGTGAATCCGGTGGAGGATCGCGTCTGGCGCGTCGGCGAGGCGTTCGCGACGATGGCGCAGACCTTCCTGCCGCGAATCGGCAAGCCAATGCCGGGTATCCCTGCGCTGCTCGCCGCGCTGCGCGTCACCAAAGGCGTTCGCAGCGAGTACGATCATCTGATGCTCGGCCTGCACGACAACGCCAAAGCCGATCTCGATTACCAAAGGCGCTGCGAGCAGCAGACCGTGCATTTCGCACCCGGAACCACGTGGCTCTGCTTCTCCGATCAGGTCATGCACGCTGCGGTTTCGGGGCAGCACATGCTGGAGCAGACCATTCATCTGCCGGTCACGGCGCTCTACGATCCCGGCAGCTCGCCGTTGGCGATTCTGGAGCGGCTTTGTGGACGGCGCTTGCTACCTGCGCACTGAAGCGACAAGATCACATGGTTGAGCCGTCCGGCCCGCTGAGTTGCGGCCGACCACGAACGCTCGCCATGATGCGACCCCGAAACGACACCCTGCTTCGCGCGCTCTCCCGCGAACCCACGGAGCATGTCCCGATCTGGCTCATGCGCCAGGCAGGGCGCTACCTGCCCGAGTACAACGCGACCCGGGCGCGCGCGGGAAGCTTCATGCAGCTCTGCCAGGATCCCGCGCTGGCCACCGAGGTCACCTTGCAGCCGCTCGCGCGCTTCCCGCTCGATGCAGCGATCCTTTTCTCCGACATTCTCACCATTCCCGACGCGATGGGACTGGGTCTTTCGTTCGTCGAGGGCGAGGGGCCGCGCTTCGCGCGGCCGCTGTCCGACGAGGCGGCGGTCGGGCGTCTGGCCGTGCCCGATCTCGCGCGCCTTGCCTATGTGTTCGACGCGGTTTCCGCGATCAAGCGTGCGTTGGACGGCAGCGTTCCCCTGCTCGGGTTCGCGGGCAGCCCGTTTACGCTGGCCTGTTACATGATCGAGGGCTGCGGCAGCGCGGACTTTTCGCGGGTACGCCGCCTCCTGTATGCGCGGCCCGATCTTCTCCATCGCATTCTCGCCATCAATGCGGAGGCTGTCGCTGCGTACCTCGCCGAGCAGGTCCGCCACGGCGCGGATGCGGTGATGATCTTCGATACGTGGGGAGGCCTGCTCTCCGCCGGCGCCTATGCGGCGTTCTCACTGGCCTATATCGAGCGCGTGCTGCAAAGGCTACGAGCGGCGGGTAGCCCGGCGCCCACGATTGTCTTCACCAAGGGCGGCGGCCAGTGGCTCGAGCGCATCGCCGGCTGCGGCTGCAGCGCCATCGGGCTCGATTGGATGACCGACCTGGCGGGGGCACGCGCCCGGGTAGGCGCGCGCGTCGCCCTGCAAGGCAATCTCGACCCGCAGGTATTGTTGTCGACCCCTGCCGCCATCGAGGCGGAGGCCCGCGCGATCCTCGAGGCTGCCGGACCCGAGCCGGGGTTTATTTTCAATCTCGGCCATGGGATCGTTCCCGAGACGCCCCCGGAGCACGTCGCCACCCTGGTGGGCTGCGTGCATGCCCTGTCGGACGTCCGCTCGAGCCGGAAACAGACTTCCGTCGAAGGGAAATCGCCGCGAACCCGCGTGGAGCCTCGCTCTTCGGGGACTTGACAAAAGTCGAAAACCTGCTCCTCCGCGCTCCACTTATGCACAAAGCCGATCTGCCGGAGGGGCGATACGGGCGCTCAAGAGGGGACGCCGAGCATAGCTGTCATAAGTCAATGAAGGGTATGTAGTATTTTTGCACCGGTCCAAGCGTGAGACATTGCACCTCCCGCAAAAAACGAGCCAATGCACGACTAGCAACGCCGACTTACGCACAAATTTATCCACAAGACTCGATGCGTCTTGGAGCTAGTTCTTAAAAACTAATGACTTGGCAAACAATGCTGCGAAACTCCATCAATATTCAGAACACTACAAGTTGCGCGGCTCGCCGTCTGCCGCGCTAGGGATGCGCGGTGGCGGTGGTCCGTGTCGCGTTGCCCGTTGCGGTCGACCGGCTCTTCGATTATTGGCTTCCCGACGGTTTGGATGTGCGGCGCGGCTCCGTGCTCCGCACGCGCCTGGGGCGACGACGCATGCTGGGCGTCGCAGTCGAGCTCACGCCTAATAGCGAGCTCGCGCCGGAGCAGCTTACGCCGATCGACGAAGTTGCCGCCGAGCTGCCGCCGCTGGCGGACGACCTGTGTGCACTGGCGCGTTTCATTTCCGCGTACTACCAGCAGCCCATCGGGCAATGCTTCGCCCAGATGTTGCCGCCACTCGTCAGGCGCAGGCAGATCATCCAACCGGCATTGCAGGCAGGCACTGCGGTCGCGGACGGCCC
>VBCL01000069.1:23975-30229 GCA_005888865.1 Betaproteobacteria bacterium
GCAAGCGCTGTTGCTCGTACCCGAGATCAATCTGACGCCTCAGCTCCAGCAGCGCATTGCCACGGCGCTGCCGGGAGCGCGCGTCGCGGTTCTGCACAGCGCGCTGTCGGCGTCCGAGCGGCTCGACCATTGGCTCGCCGCCGCCCGAGGCGATGCGCAGCTCGTCGTGGGCACACGACTGGCGGTGTTCGCGCCGTTGCCGCGGCTCGGCCTGATCGTCGTCGACGAGGAGCACGACGCGTCGTTCAAGCAACAGGACGGCGTGCGCTACCACGCGCGCGACGTTGCGATCTATCGTGCGCGGCTGCGCGCCGTGCCGATCATCCTGGGCAGTGCAACGCCGGCCCTGGAGAGCTACGCGGCCGCGCGACGCGGGCGCTACCGACGCCTCCTGCTCCCACGCCGCGCCAGTGCGCGAGCGACCATGCCTGCGGTGAGCCTCGTTCCCAACCGGAGCCCGGACACTCACGAGGGCATGGGCCCACGGCTGCGCGCCGCCATCGCCGAGCGCATCAGCCGGGGCGAGCAGACGCTGTTGTTCATCAACCGGCGCGGATTCGCGCCCTCGCTGCTCTGTGCGGGGTGCGGTTGGAAGGCGCAATGCCCGCGCTGCGCCGCGCGGCTGGTCGTCCATCGCACCGAGGCTACGCTGCGCTGCCATCACTGCGGTCACTCCGAGCCTGTGCCCCGGTCCTGCCCCGAATGCGGCAATCAGGATCTGCTGCCGCTGGGCTTCGGCACGCAGCGGCTCGAGCGCGCCTTGTCGGAGTTGCATCCTGCCTCGAGGATCCTGCGCGTTGACCGTGACAGCACCCAGCGCAAGGGCGCATTCGCAACGATGCGCACGGCAATCGCCGCCGGCGACGTCGACATCCTGGTTGGGACGCAGATGCTCGCCAAGGGCCATGACTTCCCGCGGCTGACGCTGGTCGGCGTACTGGGCGCCGACAACGCGCTCTATAGCGCCGACTTTCGCGCGACGGAGCGGCTGTTCGCACTGCTCGAGCAGGTCGCCGGCCGCGCCGGACGCGGCGTGTTGCCGGGCGAGGTGATCGTGCAGACCGACTTCCCGGACCACCCGCTGTATGCCGCACTGGTCGATCACGACTACGATCGATTCGCACAGGCGCTCCTTTCGGAGCGTGAGCTTCTCGGCCTGCCGCCCTTCGCGCATCTCGCGCTGCTCACCGCCGAAGCAGCGAGCCGCGCTTTGGTGGACGTATTTCTCGGGCACGCCGTCGAGCAGGGACGCTCGCTGGTGTCGTCGCATGCGCTGCGCTGCGAAGTCTATCCGCCCGTCGCGGCCACGATCGCCCGGCGGGCGGGGCTCGAACGCGGGCAGGTGCTCGTCCAGAGCACGACGCGTTCCGCGCTGCACGATTTCCTGCCGCGCTGGCGTGCAGAGCTCGAACGGCGCGGCCCGCGGCGCGTGCGCTGGAACCTCGACGTCGATCCACTGGCATTCACGTGAGCAGGCGACCCGGGCCGCAGTGGCGGGCAGGCTATAATCCCCTGTTTTGCCGGCCGCGAGCTGTTGCGGCGTCGCCTTGATCGAACCGCGTACACACTTTGCCGACTGCCTGCGTGCGGCGCTCGCCCGCGTCGCTCCGGGACAACCTGTCCCGGCGCTGCCGCTCGAACGGCCCAAGCAGCCCGAGCACGGCGATTATTCGAGCAACGTCGCGCTGCAGCTTGCGAAGACGCTCAAGCGCAATCCGCGCGAGCTCGCGACGGCGCTGGTCGCGGCGCTCGAGCCTTCGTCCTGGATCGAAAAGGTCGAAATCGGCGGCGCCGGTTTCATCAATGTGTTCCTCGCCGGGAGCGCGCGTCGAGCCGTCGTCGCCCGCATTCTGCACGAGGGAGAACGCTACGGCCGCGTGGTGTCGATGCAGCCGGAACGAGCGATGGTCGAGTTCGTCTCCGCGAATCCGACCGGTCCATTGCACGTCGGCCACGGACGTGGCGCGGCGGTAGGCGATGCGATCGCCACCTTGCTCGAGTGGCAGGGCGCGAGCGTCCATCGCGAGTTCTATTACAACGATGCCGGCGCACAGATCACGAACCTGGCACTGTCGGTCCAGGCGCGCGTGCGCCAGGCCTACGATTCGAACGCTCCATTCCCGGAAGACGGCTATCGCGGCGAATACATCCGCGACATCGCCGACGCCTATTGCGCCGCGCACCCGGCCGATCACACGGCCGACGATCTCGATGCCGTCCGCCGCTTTGCTGTGGCAGAACTACGACGAGAGCAGGACGCCGATCTTGCCGCATTCGGGGTGCGCTTTGATCAGCACTATCTGGAATCCTCGCTTTACACCGACGGACGCGTTCAGGCAGTCGTCGATCGGCTGATCGCCAACGGAAAGACCTACGAGAAAGACGGCGCGCTGTGGCTCAGGACCACCGACTACGGCGACGACAAGGACCGCGTCATGCGCCGCGCCGATGGCAGCTTCACCTACTTCGTCCCGGACATTGCCTATCACGTTACCAAGTGGGAGCGGGGTTTCCGCCGCGTCGTCAACGAGCAGGGCGCCGATCATCACAGCACGATCGTCCGCGTTCGCGCCGGGCTGCAGGCGCTCGGGATCGGCATCCCGCCGGGATATCCCGACTACGTCCTTCACCAGATGGTCACGGTGATGAAGGGGGGTGAAGAGATGAAGATCAGCAAGCGAGCCGGCGACTATGTCACGGTGCGCGACCTGATCGACGAGGTGGGACGCGACGCAGTGCATTTCTTCTTTCTGATGCGCAAGGCGGACTCGCAGCTCGTGTTCGATGTCGATCTCGCGCGGGCGCAGAGCGAGGAGAACCCCGTTTATTACGTGCAGTACGCGCATGCGAGGGTTTGCAGCGTGCTCGACAAGGCCGGGATGCCGCTCGCGGCAGCGGCGACATGGCTGAAGGACGCCGACCTGTCGGTACTGACGAGCCCCTACGAGGAGGCTTTGCTGCGCCGGCTCGCCGATTTTCCCGACGAGCTCGCCGTGGCCGCGCGCGAGCTCGCGCCGCATCTCGTGACCTTTTATCTGAAGGAATTGGCGGCGCAATTTCACAGCTACTATAATGCCGAGCAATTTCTTGTTGACGATCCCCGGGTGAGACAAGCGCGTCTGGCGCTCGTCGTAGCTTCCGGCCAGGTCGTGCGTAATGGCCTCGGCGTGCTCGGCGTGAGCGCGCCTGTGAAGATGTGAGATCGCTACTGTGAACCGTAGACAACCCATGCGCCCGTCGCGCACCCCGCTGCGTTCGAGAAGTGCAGGTCGGGGGGGCACGCTGCTCGGTGTTTTCATCGGCCTCGTGCTCGGCCTTGCGATCGCGGCCGCGGTCGCGTACTTCCTGGGTCGAAGCGGGCTTACGACGCCGCTGGCGGCGCCGGGTGGCGGCAAAGAGCCGTTGCGCAGCGGCAAGCCGGATCTTGGGGCGGCGGGGCAGGCGACGGAGAAGCCGCGGTTCGACTTCTACAAGATCCTTCCCGGTGGCGAGGACGCGAAAACGGCACCTGACCGGCGGACCCTCGACAAGGGCAGCGAGCGAGGCCTGCCGGACGCCGCGAAGAGCGCAGAGTCGGCCCGGCCCGGCGATCGCTTCTGGTTGCAGGCGGGGGCCTTTGCCAGCGCCGCCGATGCCGAGGACATGAAGGCTCGCCTTGCCCTCTCCGGCTGGGAGGCGGCGGTCCAAATGGTCGCGATGCCGGACAGGACACAGCGTTACCGCGTCCGCCTCGGACCGTACGACAACGCCGACGAGCTCAATCGAATCAAATCCGAGCTCGGCGGCCGCGGCTTCGATGTCGCCGTGATCAAGAACCAGTGACGCCGCGGTTGAACTTCGGCGGCGATGCCCGGCCCAACGTCCAATCTTTCGCACGATCCATTCGAGGAGCACCGATGAAGCGACTGACGTTCCCTTTGCTCGCGCTGCTCGCGTGGTTCGCAATGAGTGCCGCGAGCTCAGCCGAGCCCGTCGAGGGGAAGGACTACGTGCGGCTCAAGAACCCCCAGCCGGTGGAGACCGGCAAGAAGATCGAGGTGATCGAGTTCTTCTCCTATGGCTGCCCGCATTGCAATGACCTCGAGCCGATCCTCGATGCGTGGGTCGCGAAGTTGCCGCCGGACGTGCAATTCCGCCGTGTCCCCGTGATGTTCCAGCAGCGCTGGGAAGCGCTGGCGAGGATCTACTACACGCTGGATGCCATGGGCGACGAGCCGCGGCTCTCTCCCGAGGTTTTCAAGGCGATTCACTCCACCAATTTGCCGCTCTACCAGGACAAGGCGTTCTTCGATTGGGCAGCCACGCACGGCCTCGATCCGAAGAAAGTGGCCGAGGTCTACAACTCGTTTGCGGTGAGCAGCAAGTTCAACCGTGCGAAGGCGGTGGCGCAGGCGTACAACATCCAGTCGGTGCCGACGATGGTGGTCGACGGCAAGTTTGTGACATCGTCCGATCGCGTCGGCACGCACGCCGCGATGCCCCCCGTGCTCGACGCGCTGATCGTCAAGGCCCGCGCGGAGCACGCCAAGACCTGAACGGCTCGCACCCGCCGCCGACCGCAGGCCCCCGTCTGGCACGAGTTGAACGTCTTCCTTACCGGTGCCTCCTCCGGTATCGGGGCGGCGCTCGCGCGTGAGTACGCGCGGCTTGGCGCACAGCTCGGAGTTTTCGCGCGCCGCGCCGACGCACTGTCGGCGCTCGCCGCGTCACTCGCTCCCGCGACACCTGCGGTCTACGCGGGCGATGTGCGTGACGAGGCCGCGCTTGCCGCAGCCGCGGCGGACTTCATGGGTCGCTATGGTGCGGCCGACATCGTCATCGCCAACGCAGGCATCTCGCGTGGGACGCTGACCGAGCACGTCGAAGATAACGCTACCTTTCGCGCCATCCTCGACACGAACGTCGTCGGCATGCTGCATGCCTTCCAGCCGTTCCTGCCTGCGATGCGCGCCGCACGCTCGGGAAAGCTCGTGGGCATCGCCAGTGTGGCCGGCTTTCGCGGGCTTCCCGGGGCGGGCGCGTACTCTGCGTCCAAGGCCGCGGCGATACGCTACCTCGAGAGTCTGCGCGTCGAGCTCGTGGGCAGCGGAGTCGAGGTCATCACCATCTGTCCCGGGTACGTGGACACGCCGATGACGGAGGCCAATCCATACCGGATGCCTTTCCTGCTGCCTGTCGACAAGGCCGCGCGCCTCATCGTCGGCGCGATCGCGCGCGGGCGGCGATTCTACGTCCTTCCGTGGCAGATGGGGTGGCTCGGGCGCCTGCTCTCGATCGTGCCGCGGCCGCTCTATGATCGGGCGCTCGTACGTGCAAAGCGCAAGCCGCGCGACAACGGCTAGAAAAAAGGGCCGCGCGGCGCGGCCCCGGTATAAAGCAGTAGAGGCTACAGCGGAACGCGGACGCCGACCGTGACGGCTTGATAGTTGCCATCGTTCTTGCTCGCGGTTGCATTGACGCTGACGAACCCTGTGACCTTGCTGTTGCCGAGCTCACCGCTCACGCCGACGTCGAACAGCATGTAATTGTCGTCGGGCCGGAACGCGGGCAGACCAAAACCGATGCCGCCCATGGACACGAGTCCGGCGCGCACGGTCCGATCGTCGTTGTTGTAGTCCTTCTCCCAGGTGACCCGCGCGTATGGCCGGACCCAACCGAAGCTCCCTTCCGCCTGCCAGCCGAGACTCGAGACGAACGAGTCGCGCTTCTGATGGCTGAAGGACATCGCGGTGCTGCTCGTGCCCGTTTCCGACCACGCGTAGACTTTCGCTTCCTGATACGTCAGGCGCACAAAGGGGCCGTGAATCCAGCTACCGTAGCTGAACCAGTATCCGCCGAGCGCGCGGGCCATCAGATGCGTGCCGCGCGTCGTTCCGCTTTCGGTGCGGCTGCCTCCGCCGAGCGTGATCGTGCGGTGAATGTTGCGATAGTCGAGGTCGCCTCCGCCCACGCTCGCGCCGGCATACCACGGCCCGTTGACCCAGGCGCCGTACGCGGTTAGCGTCGCTTCGCCGAGCTTGAACCCGCCGCCATCGTTGCCGAGTGAGGACTTGTCCTCGGTGTAGCCGAAAGCGATGCCCGCGAGCAGCTGGTCGGAGAGCTTCATGTCGCCGCCGAGAACGACCGTGTTGGTCTGACTGTCGCCCCCGCCGAAGTCGCTGCTGCGATCGTAGTTGCCGAAGTCATAGATCGCGTACGCTTCGAACTTGTTCAGCGCGCGCGGCGCCCCGACCGCCGACATCATGCGTCCGTCG
>VBCL01000070.1:0-5812 GCA_005888865.1 Betaproteobacteria bacterium
GGCAGGTCGCCGATTTCGTCGAGGAACAGCGTCCCGCCATGGGCGGTCTCGAACTTGCCCAGGGTCTGTTTCGCGGCACCGGTGAACGCGCCCTTCTCGTATCCGAAAAGCTCGCTTTCAAGCAGGTTCTCGGGGATTGCCGCGCAGTTGATCGCGACGAATCGGTTGCTCTTCCGCGGCGAGAGATCGTGCAGGGCGCGAGCCAGGAGCTCTTTGCCGGTCCCCGACTCGCCGATGATCATGAGCGTTGCGGAGGTTGGAGCGATCTTCTCGACAGTGCGGCAGATCTTCTGCATGCCCGGGTCGCGCGTGACGATTCCGGACATGGCTGGTGCTTGCTGCAGCGACTGGAGGCGCCGGTTTTCTTCCTGGAGATCGTGGACGCGGAATGCTCTCTCCAGCATCAACCCGAGCAGAGCGGGCTCGAAAGGCTTCTCGCAAAAATCGTAGGCCCCGAGCGAAATGGCCCTGAGTGCGTTGGCACGGTCGTTCTGCCCCGTGAGCACGATGACCTTCGTGTCTGGCGAGAGCGCGTGAACTTCCTCGAGGAGCTGCAAGCCTTCGGTCGGATCATCCGGGCGCGGTGGCAGCCCCAGGTCCATCGTAACGACTGGCGGCTCGTGACGACGAATGGACGCGACTGCGGACTCGCGATCGCCGGCAACGATCGTATCGTATTGATCGAATGCCCAGCACATCTGCTTCTGCAACGCCGGATCGTCTTCGACAATGAGCAAGGGTCTGCGCGCTTCGCTCATGCTGCTTCTTTGGGTTCGACATTGGGCGCTGCAGCGTCATGTCCCAGCGGCAACACCACGCGCACTCGCGTACCCACATCGGGCGTGCTATCGATCAGGATCTGTCCGCCGAGCCCCGTCACGTACTGCGAGCTCTCGTAAACACCGACACCCATGCCCGTCTCCTTGGTCGTCTGGAAAGGCCTGAACAACCGGTCGCGGATGAATTCCGATGTCATGCCCACACCACTGTCGGTGACTTCGATCACCGCAGCATCGTTCTCGCGACGCGAGCGTACAACAACCTTACCCCGCCCGCTTGTTGCATCGAGCGCATTTTGCACCAAATGGCCGATCACGTGCTCGAGTTGATCGGCGTGACCCATCGCCGAGATACCGGGCGTCGGATCCACCTCGATCGACGTGTCCTGCTCCGACTTGGCCACGCAGACGCTGCGTATGATCCTTTCGAGATTCACCGAGCGCGGGTTCTCGACCGGCGTCGCCCCGGTCCTCAATTGCAGCATCAACTTGTTCATTCGCTCGACGACGTTGACGACCGTGAGCAGCATGTCGCGCTGAAACTCCGGGTTGTTGCGGTGGCGTTCTGCATTCCGCAGCAGCAGCGACAATTGCGCCACCAGGTTCTTCAGATCGTGCACTACAAACGCCGACATGCGATTGAACGCATCGAACTTGCGCACCTCGAGCAGTGCTTCGGTCGCTTGAATCTGGCCCAGGTAACTCGCCGCCTGGCTTCCCGCAGTTTTCAGCAGGTCGAGCACTTCCCAATCCATCTTGATCGAGGCGCGCGCGGTGACGAGGACGACGAACCCCACGAGGCCAGTAGGTGAGGGCAACGGAACAACGAGCCACGCTCCGGGCAGCGAAAGAAGCCACTGCGGCACGGACAGTCCCGGATACCGTTCCGGCGACGCAGCGTATTCGGTGAGATCGATGACCCAGTTCGTGCGCTCGAGGAACTTTCCGAGCGACCCATCTGCCGGTTCCACCGAAGTGACTACCGACATGTTCCAGCGAGCGGCGGGCCGAAACGATTGATCGCCGTCTCTCAGCCACAGCGCGCCGGCCGGGCTCTCGACGAGGTCGGCGAGCGCATTGATGCTTCGCTGCTGGATCCCCTGCGGAGACCTGTCCGCAGACAGCGTCCGCGTGAGCCGGAGCCATTCTTCGCGATGGTCGTAGCGATACGAGAAGAAGTGCTTGCTGACGAAAACCTTGAGCTTGGACCTGAAACTGCCCGAGAACGCAGCCAAGGCAAAGAGCAACAATGCCGCGAAAAGGAATTCGATCTGCAGGACCTTGCCGAATTCCCCGCCGACAAAGCGTACGAAATAACCGGCGGCTGCGACCGCAAGGAGAAACAGCCCCGACACGAGCAGCGCGGTCGAGCGCATGACCGCACCACGCGACAGATGCATCTCGATCGTCCACGCCGGGTTTCTCGCTGCCGCAACAGCAAGGAAAGGAATCACGAGCGCGTGAGCCGCGCCTCTCGCCGCCCACAGATTCGGGTCGTGACGACCGAACAGCATGGCGTCGGAATAAAAAAGCAGATCGAAGCCGAACAGCGCAGCCAGTCCCAGGCACAACGGCTTCACCGCCCACCGTGCGTGGGCGGCGGTACCGCGAAACAGGCGCTCGACGAGGACTAATCCGACCACCGAGAGTCCGACCCGGACCGCGAAGGCAATCATGCCCGCTCGGTCGCCGAACACACCGAGCGCCTCGCCATCCTGAGGGGCAATGCCGGTGACGAGTCCGAGGGCAACGCTGCCGATGAGCCACCATGGTACCGACACGATCCCTGCGCTGCCGCGAGCTGCGTTTGCCCCGCGGCGGCCGGCGAGGCAGTAGAGGAATGCAAACCACAGCGCGTAGCGTACGGTGTCCACGCTGTTGGAAGTCACCCAGGTCGCGGTGTTCGGCCAAAGCGCAAGCGCGAGTTCGCCGGCAGCCCAAAGAGCGCTGGCGACGGTAACCGAAGCGAGAAGCGCTGCGCGAAGCCCGCCTCGCCATCCCAGAGTCATCCGCAGCGCGAACGCGCAGAACGCGGCCGCGGCCAAGCCGTAGCTCCACATTGCGGCGGTCAGGAGATTGCTTTCAGTCACGGGAGACAAGCTCGCTGCACAAGAGAGGGTTGAACTTTACCGCGGATCCGGACGCCGCGACGATGACTCGCCAGCGCAGATTTGTGCGCGGGCCACTGCGATCCGTGCCGCTACCGTATTGCGTCAACCGCGGTGGACGCAATACCCTGGCGCCGACTCGAACACGGTAGACAGAAGCTTCCGGGATATCCATCGCTCACCGAGCACCCTCGCCGAGGAGCACGACCCTGACGGTCTTGATGAGGATCAGCAGATCGAGCAGGAGCGAATGGTTCTTGACGTAGAAAAGATCGTACTCGAGTTTCTTGACCGACTCTTCCAGATTGCCGCCATAGGTGTAGCGTACCTGCGCCCAGCCGGTGAGCCCGGGCTTGACGCTGTGCCGGACCGCGTAGAACGGGATCTTCTCGGCAAGCGTGCCGACAAACGCGGGCCGCTCGGGTCGCGGACCGACGAAGCTCATCTCCCCGCGCAGGACATTGATCAACTGCGGCAGCTCGTCAATGCGCGTATGGCGCATGAATCGCCCCACCGCGGTAATGCGCGAATCGTTGACGCTCGCCCAGGACGGCCGCCCGTCCTTTTCGGCGTCCTTGGTCATGCTTCTGAACTTGAGCAGCGTGAATTTGTGCCCATGCCGTCCGACTCTTTCCTGCCGGTAAATGATCGGGGCGCCACCATCAAGTGCGATCAGCACAGCCATCGCTGCCATGATCGGCAGCGCGATCGGCAGCATGATTCCGACGACACAGACGTCGAAACAGCGCTTCACGACATTGCGCAGCCAGCTCTGCCGGAACCCGTTCCCGTAGATCAGCCAGCTTGCCTTGAGCGACTCGATAGGTACGCGGCCGTGCACGCGCTCGAAAAATCGCGGGAGATCGGTAACCTGGATGCCGGCGAGACGGCACTCCAGCAATTCTCGCAGCGGAAGAACTCCGCCACGTTGTTCGCGCACGGCGACGATGATTTCGTCGATGGCGAGGTGGGCCACGGTCTGCTCGAGCGTCAGGTGAGTCGAGACGATCCGGGTCATAGCCACACTCCGGACAGGGACCTTCTCGAGCGGATAGAATCCGGCCAGCTGCAGACCGGGCGGATTGGTCATCTCGAGCGACGTTTCCACGGCGAGGGCTTCGGGCCCCGTCCCGAGCACCAGGACCCGGTAAGGCGACAGCATCCGCGCTACTGGAGACACGGTGATCTGCCGTACCGCCAACAACCCGCCCAGCGCAATCAGGACGAGTGGACCGAACGCTTCCTGAAAGAAAACTCCGCCGGGAAGGATGTGAGAGGAAAAGTAGGCGATCGGCAACCCGATCACCAGGGCGGCGGATTGTCTGACCGCGTATTCGCCGAAGGCCAGCCGGCGGTCTCGGCGATAAAGCCCGAAGGCCGCATTGAGACCGACCATCAGCACGGCAAAAACCAGCGCAGGCGTGGCGACGCTCAGTGACGAGAGCGCGCTCTGATACCTTGCCGCAAGCACCACTGCCGCAACGAGCCAGCTCAGCTCGAGGCCGAGTTGCAGGAAGGCGACGCCGCCTCCGTGCTGACGTAACAGCGTGCTCATCGAGCTCGGCATCTGTACCGATCGCGGCGAAGATCGCCGGCATTGTCCGAGGCACCCGTGACAAGAGAATTACCGAGAGTCATGGCGAGCGTCATGGCTGTGCTTTTGTCGTCTTCGCGTTCGAGCCGTCAATACCGACTACGTTATTTTTCCCTCCCCCCGACACAGCTCGCGCAAGCGCGTGCTCTAACCGCTAAATTTTCGATTAGGTCTCCCCGGGAGCTATGTTGCCCCCTGCTTTGCGGTCGTCACTTGCCCCTGATCGGCTGCACGCGGGGCTTTATCGGAATCGGCGTCCCTTCATCGCTTGGCCTTGGGCCGGATCGTATTGGTGCGTCCGTCGTTTTTTTCCTGAAGCTTCAAAGGCTAAGCAAGACATATGCCATAGACGGCGAGTGTTCGCGAACCTTGTTCTTTTGTCTCGTCAGGCCAGCACGGCGGTCTCCGGCAGCGCGACCCGTCGTTGCGCGGATAGTGACGGATTTCGTCAACTTATTTCGCACCGCGCGCATCGATCCACTACACGTCGGCATAGCGCCGTACTCTGGCTGCAGCCCGCCGCCGCTTCCAGGGGATACTCGTCAGCGATCGCGACGAATAATCCCTTGCGGTGCGCTGCGCGTTGTGCATCGCGCGGCCGCGCCGCCGGTGCGCGATTCTTTCAGTCTCCTTGAAGTTGGCGCGGAACGCCGTGGCGCGGCCAGGAACCGCGCCACGATCGCACCCCCGAATTTCGGCAGCGGTGGCCGCCCGCGCCGCCGCCGTACGGATCAGGGCTTCACGAAACGGGTGAAATCACCCATCACGCGTTGCATCGACTCGAACGTCGACCCACCCGACGACATCACGCCCTGCATCGCCTTGACCAGGTTCTGCGCCTGACGCAGGTCGGGCATCATGGCCATCGCAGCCTTCGCCTCCTTTGCGCCCGGCATGCCGGACATCTGTTCTTCCATCAGCGCGAACAAGCGCTTCTGCATCTCGACGATCATGTCGAACATCTCTCCCCAGTAGCGCATCGCCTTCTCGACGGCCTCCTGGGTCACGCTTTGACCGGCAGCCATGAACGCCTGTGGATCGGAGGCTTCCGCGGCATGCCGCAGCGCTTTTTTCTGCATCGAGCGCGCCTCTTCCTCGCCTGCAAATTGATGCTTGCGCAACTTGGCGGTGCTCTCGATCGCGGCGTCGATCACGTCGAGCGCCATGCGGGCATTGGCGCGATACAGATCGAACGCTTGTTCAGGCGTCAGCACCTTCGCCATCTTGGACAGGTCGCCGAGGTTCGCGGCCGGGATCTTGAAGCCCGCCGCGGCTTTCGGCGCCGCAGTCGCCCTGACCGGGCGCTTGGCCCGCTTGGCGGTGCTGCGGGT
>VBCL01000070.1:5835-13850 GCA_005888865.1 Betaproteobacteria bacterium
GATTTCGGCGACGACTTTCTAGCCATGGTGAACGCTCCTTTGTTTGGATTTTGGTCAGCGCCTTTGCGCCGCCATCGCGGGCGCGGCCCGCAACCGCCGACCGCATTACCTATTCGACGCCTTCAGCGCTCGATCGTCAACACTGCTGCGCCTTCGATCGAGCCCGCGCGCAAGTCCGCGAGCGCGGCATTCGCGGCCGCAAGGGGATAGGCGCGCACGTGAACGGCGAGCGCGCCCGACGCGGCCAGCGCAAGGAACTCCTGCGCGTCGCGACGGGTGAGGTTGGCCACCGAGCGGACGCACCGCTCGCCCCAGAGCAGGCGATACGGAAAGGACGGCACATCGCTCATGTGGATGCCGGCGCACACCACGGTCCCGCCGCGGGCGACCGCCGCCAGCGCGGTGGAGACCAGCGCACCCACCGGCGCGAAAATCAGCGCAGCGTCGAGCGCCTCGGGCGGGGTTTCTTCACTGTCTCCCGCCCAGTGCGCGCCCAGGCTCAATGCAAATGCCTGACCCGCGACGTCGCCGCGCCGCGTGAACGCGAATACCTTGCGACCTTGCGCGGTGGCCACTTGCGCGATCAGGTGCGCGGCCGCCCCGAACCCATAGATGCCCAGCGTTCGCGCGTCGCCCGCCAGCCGGTACGCGCGGTAGCCGATCAGGCCCGCGCACAGCAAGGGTGCGGCCTCGACGTCGTCATAGCGATCCGGCAGGGCGAAACAGAAGCGCGCGTCGGCGAGCGCGTATTGCGCATATCCACCATCGAGCTGGTAGCCCGTGAAGCGCGCCTCGGCGCAGAGATTCTCGCGACCGCCGGTGCAGTAGCGGCAGTGGCCGCACGTGCCGCCCAGCCAGGGCACACCGATCCGCATTCCCAGCTGATGCTCGCTGACCCCCGGGCCGAGTTCGACGACCGTACCGACGATTTCGTGGCCGGGAATCACCGGCAGCTTGGGATCGAGTAGCTCGCCGTCGACCACGTGAAGGTCCGTGCGACAGACGCCACAGGCACGAACAGCGAGGAGCACCTGGCCCGGACCCGGTACCGGGCGCGGCAGGGTCGCCAAACGCAGGGCCTGGCCGGGGACATCGAGAACCATCGCCTGCATCGTCGGCATCGGGGGCATCGAGCGAAGCCGCCAGTGAGCGTTCCCGATCAGCCGCGAAGTCGCTCGAGCGCTTCGCCGATGCGCCCTACCGCCACGATCTCCATCCCCTCGATCGCCTGTTTCGGCCGGTTTCCGACAGGGATGATGGCGCGCCTGAAGCCGAGCTTTGCGGCCTCCCGTAGCCGTTCCTGCCCACGCTGCACCGGGCGAATTTCGCCCGCCAACCCAACCTCACCAAACACAATAGATTTATCGTTTAATGCACTGTTTTTCATGGATGAATTGATGGAAGCTAGAACGGCCAAATCGGCGGCCGGCTCGCTGATCCGCACCCCTCCGACCGCGTTAACGAAGACATCGAAGGCGGCCGTCTCGACCCCGCCATGACGGTGCAGCACCGCGAGGAGAAGCGCGAGCCGCTGTGGATCGAGGCCGACCGCAAGGCGGCGCGCGAGGCCCCCTTGCAACGCGTCAACCAGGGCCTGCACTTCGACCAGGAGCGGGCGCGAGCCCTCCATCGTGGCGAGAATGCAGCTTCCCGGGACGGCTGCGGCGTGCTGCGACAGAAACAGCGCGGACGGGTTGGCGACCCCCTTGAGACCGCGCTCGGTCATGGCGAAGACACCGAGCTCGTTGGCCGCGCCGAACCGATTCTTGATGGCGCGCACGAGCCGGAAGCTCGAGTGAGTGTCACCTTCGAAATAGAGCACGGTGTCGACGATGTGCTCGAGCACGCGCGGGCCGGCGATCGCACCCTCCTTGGTGACGTGCCCGACCAGGATGACGGTGATCGCGCTCTGCTTAGCGAGCCGGGTGAGCTGCGCCGCGCATTCGCGCACCTGCGCCACGCTTCCGGGCGCCGATTCCAGCGCTTCGGTGTACATGGTCTGGATCGAATCGATGACGACCACCTCGGGCTGTCGCGTCCGTATCGCGCCGATGATCGCTTCGAGCTGGACCTCCGCGAGAAGCTCGACCGGTGCATTGACCAGTCCGAGCCTCTGCGCGCGCATCGCGATCTGCTCGGGCGATTCTTCGCCGGTGACGTACAGGGCGCGCCGCGCCGCGCCGATCGCGGCCATTGCCTGCAGCAGCAGCGTCGACTTTCCGATCCCGGGATCGCCGCCGAGCAAGATCACCGCGCCGGGGACCAGGCCACCGCCGAGAACGCGGTCGAATTCCTCGAGGCCGGTCGGCGAGCGCGGCTCCGCGCGCGTCTCGACGCTCGCGAGCGTCCGGACGTCGGCCACCGCGCCGGTGACGGTCCTGAATCGCGTGGCCACGGGCACCGCAACGGTTTCGACCAAGGTGTTCCAGGCGCTGCAATGCGGGCATTGCCCCTGCCACTTGCTGCTGCGTCCGCCGCACTCGGTGCAGGTGTAGGCGGTTCTTGGCTTGGCCATGAGTTAGTGAAAGGGTGAATGGGTGAACAAGTGAAGAAAAGCAGGGCCGCGTCGATGCCGCAACGGTTCAATTCACTGATTCACCCGTTGACTTGTTCACCGGCGTCAGGCGAGCTCGTCCGGATGCACCACCGCGGTGCCGAGCTTGCCCACGACGATGCCGGCCGCCTGGTTGGCGATGCGCACCGCGCTCGCGAGATCGGCGTGCGCACCGAGGAGTGCGCCGAGCGTCGCGATCACGGTGTCGCCGGCACCGGAGACGTCGTAGACCTCGCGAGCCTCGGCGGAAAAGTTCAGCGACCCCGCGTCCGTGAACAGGGACATGCCCTCCTCGGCGCGTGTGACCAGCAGCGCGCTTATGCCGAGCTCGGCGCGCAGTCGCTGCGCCCTGCTCGCCAGGTCAGCCTCGCTGCGCCAGCTCCCGGCCACCTGCCGAAACTCGGCGCGGTTGGGCGTGAGAAGCGTCGCGCCCCGGTAACGCTGGTAGTCCTCGCCTTTCGGATCGACCAGCACCGGGATCTTGCGTGCCCTCGCCTGCTCGATCATGCGCGCGATGTGGGCAAGGCCTCCCTTGCCGTAGTCGGAAAGCACGACCGCGTCGAAGTCGGGCAGCGCACGCTCATAGTCGGCGAGCTTGGTCGCGAGGATCTCGTGCGACGGCACGGTCTCGAAGTCGATGCGCAGCAGTTGCTGTTGACGACCGATCACACGCAGCTTGACCGTAGTCGGCAAGGTCGCGTCGCGGTGCAGCGATGTATGTACCCGCGCGGCCGCGAGCAGCCGCTCCAGCGTTCGTCCCGCCTCGTCGTCGCCGACAACGCTGATCAACATCACCTGCGCACCGAGTGCGGCGGCACTGCGCGCCACATTGCCGGCGCCACCGGGGCGTTCCTCGTTGCGCGCGATCTTGACGATCGGCACCGGCGCTTCTGGCGAAATGCGTTCGACGTCGCCGAACCAGTATCGGTCCAGCATGACGTCGCCGACCACGAGCAGCCGGGTGCGGGCGACCGCGTCGCGGTAAACAGCAAACGGTTGGCTAGCCATGCGCGATGCGTTCGATCTCGATTGGCAGGGCGCTAAGGGCGGCCGATGCCGAAGTATTCAAGCCCCGCGGCACGCGCCAGCAGGGGGTCGTACAGGTTGCGCCCGTCGAATACCAGCGGGTGCTTGAGGCGGCGCTTGATCTCGCCGAAATCGGGGCTGCGGAATTCCTGCCATTCGGTCACGACGACCAGCGCGTCGGCACCGGTGAGCGCGTCGAGCGGCGAGGCCGCGAACGAGATCCCGGGCATCGAGGCAAACACGCGGCCCGCCTCCTCCATCGCAACCGGGTCGTACGCGACGATCGCCGCCCCGTGCTCGACCAGACCACCGACGATCGCCTGCGAAGGCGCCTCGCGCATGTCGTCGGTATTCGCCTTGAAGGCGAGACCCCATAGCGCGATCTTTCGTCCGCTCAAGTCCGTGCCGAGGCGTTTCACGACCTTGTCGATCAGTCGCAGCTTCTGCGTCTCGTTGACTGTCTCGACGGCGCCCAGAATCCTGAGCGGCTGCCCGTGCTGTCGTGCAGTGAACTGAAGCGCGCGCACGTCCTTTGGAAAGCACGAGCCGCCGTAACCCGCACCGGAATACAGAAACTGGTAGCCGATCCGCGGGTCGGAGCCGATGCCATGACGGACGTGCTCGATGTCGGCGCCGAGCGTTTCGGCAAGATTGGCGAGCTCGTTCATGAACGAGATGCGCGTTGCGAGCATGGCGTTGGCCGCGTATTTCGTCAGTTCCGCCGAGCGCACGTCCATCACCAGCAGCCGCTCGTGACTGCGCTGGAACGGCGCGTAAATCGCGCGCAGAAGCATGATCGCCCGCTCGTCGTCGGCGCCGATCACAACCCGATCGGGCCTCATGAAGTCCTCGATCGCGGCGCCTTCCTTGAGGAACTCCGGATTCGAGACGACGGCGAAGGGCACCTTCGCGCCGCGCGTGGAAAGCTCGGCCGCGATCGTCTCCCGCACGCGGTCCGCAGTGCCGACCGGCACGGTCGACTTGTCGACGATGACCTTGTAGTCGGTCATACGCGCACCGATGTTGCGCGCAGCCGCGATCACGTGCTTCATGTCGGCCGAGCCGTCCTCGTCCGGCGGAGTGCCCACGGCGATGAACTGAAGCGTTCCATGCGCGACGGCAAGATCGACCTCGGTCGTGAACCGGAGGCGGCCCGCGACGACGTTACGCCGGATCATCTCCGGCAATCCCGGTTCGTGGATTGGTACTCCGCCGCGGTTGAGAACGTCGATCTTGTTGCGATCGATGTCGAAGCACAGGACCTCGTTGCCCACCTCGGCCAGACACGCACCGGTCACAAGGCCGACGTAACCGGTCCCGGTCATCGTGATTTTCACCTGCCGGCTCCGAGGGTAGCGTTGATCCGGGCGAGTGCCGCCGCTGGATCGGCCGCCCGCGTGATCGCGCGCCCGATGACGAGGTAATCGGCGCCGTTGGCAATGGCCTGCTCCGGCGTGGCGATTCGACTCTGGTCGTCGGCCGCGGTGCCGGCCGGCCGTATCCCGGGGGTCACCAGCTTGAAGCGCGGCCCCAGGGTACGGCGTAACTCCGGCGCTTCGACTGCGGAGCAGACGACGCCGTCCAGCCCGCAATCCGCCGTCAGTTGCGCGAGGCGCAGCGTGAGCGCTTCGGCCGCCCCGGCGAAGCCGACCTCCTCGAGATCCCGACCATCGAGGCTCGTCAGCACGGTCACCGCGATGAGCCACGGCCTGGGTGCATGGCTCCCTGCGGCTGCCCGAGCGACTGCGTCGCGCGCGGCCGCGAGCATCGCTCTGCCACCGGCGGCGTGCACATTGAGCATCCACACGCCCAGACGGGTGGCCGCCGCGCACGCCTGCGCGACGGTATTCGGGATATCGTGAAACTTGAGATCGAGAAACATGCGAAAGCCCCGATCGATCATGCGACGCACCGGCTCGGGCCCTGCGACCACGAACAGTTCCTTGCCCACCTTCAGGGCGCAGGCACCCGGGTCGAGCCGGTCGACAAGCGTCATCGCCTCCGCAGGATCGGCGAAGTCGAGCGCAACGATGATGCGCGGATCAGGGGAATTCACTTGGATATCGGTATCTTCGCAACAGCCATTGTTACGGATTCAAGCATTCCACCACAGAGTGCACAGAGGACACAGAGCGAGAATCTTTCAATCCCTACCCTACGGCTGTGCCAGTTATCGAGCCTCAGGTGATATATAGCACGCTTGTTTGCCAAGCATATTTCTCTGTGATCTCCGTGTCCTCTGTGGTTCAGGTCTCGCGCGTCATACGTATCCATCGGGCGTCTCGGTTCGGCGCGGCGTATACGTTTCCCACTTGCCGCAGCCCGGACAACGCCAGTAGTACTGCTTGGCTCGAAATCCGCACTGCTCGCAGCGATACATCCCGAGGCGCTTGATGTGCTGCCCGACCAGTCCTTTGACCAGTTCGAGGTCGTGGCGACGCTCGGCAGGCGCGGCCAGGAGCTGCGCCTCGAGCAACTTGTCCAGGCCGAGGAGCGTCGGGTTGCGGACGAGCTCGTCCTTGATGAGCTGCGCCGCGGGCTCAGCTCCCTCTTGGGCCAGCACCAGATTGAACAATGCGTTCAGCAAATCGAGCGACGGATACTGGTCCTCGAAGCTGCGCAGGACGCGGATTCCCTGCGCGACGTCGCCGGTCTTGCGGTAGGCGTCGGCGAGACGATCGGCGACCAGCCCCAGAAACGCCGGGTTCTGCGACTCGATGCGCTGCCAACCGGTGATCGCGGCAGCGTAGTCGCCCTGTTGCGCGGCCGCGTCGCCGAGCAGTATCGTGGCCCGCGTGCAGAGCTTGTACTCGGCAAGCGCCTGCTCGAGGTGACGGTGCGCATCGTCGAGTTGCGACCGCAGCATAGCGTTTTGCGCGAGCTCGCAATAGTAGTGCGCGATCTCCTTGAAGTACGGCCTCTTCGCGAGCGCCTCCATGCGTTTGGTCACCTTGATCGCCTTCTGCCAATCCTTCTCCTGTTCGAAGATCTGCAGCAGGAAACCCAGCGACTGCAGCTCGAAGGGGCTCCCATCGAGGCGTCCGAACAGATCCTCGGCACGGTCGAGCAGTCCGGCACGGTGGAAGTCCTGCGCCAGCTCGAACACGGCAACCTGACGCTTCTCGGCGGGTAGATCCGGCCTGTCGAGCAGGTTCTGGTGCATGCGGATGGCGCGATCGATTTCGCCTTGCCTGCGGAACAGGTTGCCGAGCGCGAAATGCAGATCGATCGTCTGCGGATCGACCTTCACGACCTCGATGAACGATTCGATTGCCTTGTCCGGTTGCTCGTTGAGCAGGAAGTTGAGGCCACGAAAGTAGGACAGCGGCAGCGCGCGCGACTCGCGGAGCAAATGCGAGATGTCGATGCGCGCGGCGATCCAGCCCAGCGCGAAGAACAGTGCCGGAATCGGGAGCAGCCACCAGAGCTCGAAATCCACGCTGTCCCTTAGCGCGAGTCGACGGGGCTCTGCGTCGCGCTCGCCAGCGCCCGGCGATGCTCTTTACGCAGGCGACCCAGCTGCCGCCTCAGCCGGGCCGACCGGACGAGGCTCGCGAGAAGCCCGGCGGCCACGCCGGCAGCGAATGCGATCAGCAGCAGGAAGATCAGCGGCGCCTGCCAGGAGAACCATTGATAGAAGCGTACCGTGACCAGCTCGGAGTTCTGCAGGGACAGGAACAGGAGCGCGACGAACAGCACACCGCCGACGATCCAGCGCAGCAACGCCATCAGGCGAAGCCTCGAGCGAACCGCCTGGCGATCGACACGGCGATCCGATGATTCCGTCCGGAAGGCCCGCTGCGATGGAGCATCAGCCCTTCTTGAAGTCGACGCGTTCTCGCAATTCCTTTCCGGCCTTGAAGTGCGGGACGTGCTTTTCCGGCACCTGGACCCGCTCGCCGGACTTGGGGTTGCGTCCGGTGCGGGGCGGCCGGTAGTTGAGGCCGAAGCTGCCGAAGCCGCGGATCTCGATTCTCTGCCCCTTGGCCAGGCTTTCGGCCATGGCATCGAGGATCATCTTCACCGCGATTTCGGCGTCTTTGGCTACCAATTGCGGGAACTGCGCCGCCAAGCGGTCGATCAGCTCCGATTTGGTCATCACGGGCTCACTTACCCTTGATTTTTGTTGTCGAGCTTGGCCTTGAGCAGTGCACCAAGGTTGGTCGTGCCCGCGCTGGCGCCGGAATTCTCGGCGGTCATGCGCTGCATGGCCTCGGTCTCTTCGGCATGATCCTTGGCCTTGATCGAGAGGTTGATGGAGCGGTTCTTGCGATCGATGTTGATGATCATCGCGGTGACCGAATCGCCTTCCTTTAGATGCGAGCGGATGTCCTCGACCCGGTCGCGGGCAACCTCGGAGGCGCGAAGGTAGCCTTCGACATCCCCGTCGAGCACGACGACCGCGCCCTTGCCGTCGAGCGATTTGACGACGCCC
>VBCL01000071.1 GCA_005888865.1 Betaproteobacteria bacterium
GCGCTGGCGACAGGAAGGGAGCATGCCTGGGTCCGCGCAATGCAGCTCTCCGCGCTGCGTAATGTCCACGACGCTGACGCCGGCGTCGAGTATCTCCGGGCTGTCAACGAGATGCGGGTGAATGGAGAGGAAATCGACGCGCAGGCCCGCAGCGATGCATTCGGGATCTATTATTTCGCTTTCAATGGCGGGGCGGCCGACGTGCGCCGGTTGCTTGACGGGTTGGAGCCCGCGGAACAGGTCGTCACGTTCAAGCAGCTGTTCTCTGGGCCCGAGTTCGCGCGCGATCATCCGGGCCGTGACCTTTACCTGGCGGCACTGCAAGAGGCAGCCGGCCAGAAGCAAGAAGCGCTGCGCACGCTCACCGAGTTCAAGCAGAAGCTGCCTCCCGGTTCACCCCTGCGAGAAGAGGCAAACCGTGCGCTCAGGCGCATCTCGCCTCGCCGCTGACCGTCGCTGGCCGTCGCTCGCGACGTACGCCCAGGTGTAGACTCGCTGCCGAGAAAGCGCAACTCATTGCTCTCGCAATAGCCTCCGGAACAGGGAGGATTTCATGCCCACCTCGATCAACGACACAGACGTCCGTTCCGTTCTGAACCAGGCGCGGACGCCGCAGCACGCGCTCACGCCGTCCCCGGAAGACTGGCGCGATTGCTGGATATATTTTTTGATGGTGGACCGGTTCAACAATCCGGCATGGCCACCCCGGCAAATTTTTGACGCCAAGTTCGGCGGATTCCAGGGTGGCACCATCGAGGGCATGCGCCAGAAGCTCGACTATCTGAAAGCGCTGGGTGTCGGTGCAATATGGTTTACGCCCGTGTTGAAGAATTGCCAGTTCCTCGATGGGAATCCCGACGAGGGAACCTATCACGGCTACGGGATCCAGAATTTTCTGGAAATCGATCCCCGCTTTGCGTCCGACCGCCAACGCCCGGCTCAGGAGCTGCGCCGCTTCGTGGACGATGCGCACGCCAAGGGCATCTACGTGATTTTCGATATCGTGCTCAACCACACCGGCGATGTCTTCGCCTACCCGTCCGGCTCCCAGGCACCTTTCAGCGAAACGGCCTACGATCCGGTGCATTGGCGCGACGAGGCCGGCAACGCCCGCGTGGATTGGACCGTCGCCGAGACTATCCCCAGCCCGCCCCGCGACGCCGCTGTCTATCCCGATGAGTTGCGTCGCAACGGGTTCTTCCGCCGCCAGGGCACGCCGCAGCCGGGCGGGTCAGAGACCATCGGGGACTTCGCTTCGTTGAAACAGTTGCTCACCACGAGCCACGAGCTGGGCAACGTCCTGATCCGCAGCTTCCAATACCTTATCGCTGCCTACGATATCGACGGATTTCGAATCGACACTCTGAAATACCTGGATCGGGATTTCGCCTTGCGTTTCGGTAACGCTATCCGAGAATTCGCGCTCTCCGTCGGCAAGAAGAATTTCTTCACCTATGGCGAGGTCTACGACGACGAGCGGAAGATCTCACAATACATCGGACGCAACGTTTCGGTCTCGGGTGACATGGTGGGCGTCGACGCATCGCTCGACTTTCCACTCTTCTTCCGGCTTCCGTCGGTGCTCAAGGGTACGTCGCCGCCCAGCGACGTCGTCAACATGTATCACGAGCGAAAGGTCGTGGAACAGGACATCATCAGCTCCCACGGCGAAGCCACCCGCTTCTTTGTAACCTTCCTGGACAATCACGACCAGCACACACGCTTCTATTACCGCGACCCGCAGGATCCCAATCGCTTCGACGACCAGACGAGCATGGCCATCGCCTGCCTGTTCGCTCTGCCCGGTATTCCATGCCTGTACTACGGGACCGAGCAGGGTCTGCACGGCAACGGTGACAGCGACCAGTGCGTGCGCGAGGCTCTGTGGGGCAAGAAGCCCCAGGCGTTCGACGCGAACCATCCGTTCTACATCGGCATCCAGCGGCTCACGCAGGTGCGCGATGAACAGCCGGCGCTGCGTTACGGCCGATTCTATTTTCGTCCCATCTCCGGAAACGGGATCCAATTTGGCGTTTCCACGTTCGTGGGCGGAGTGCTGGCGTTTTCGCGCGTGCTCAACGACCAGGAAGTCGTGGTCGTCGCCAATACCAACACGCAGGCCGGTTTCACCGGCTTCGTGATCGTCGACTCGAGCTTGAATCCGGTCGGTTCGGAACTGGAGGTCCTGTTCACCAACAGGAGCAGTTCGGTCGCGCCGGGACTCGTCCGGTCGACGGGCACCGCGGAAATCCACGAGGTGGACGGCGGGACCTCCACCGGCCCGGCCTGTGTGCTTCCGGTCACCGTAGGACCGATGGAGATCCAGGTCCTGGGACGGTCGAGCGGCTAGCGATCCGACACCCATCCGCTGTTTGCGCATGATCGTTCACGTCGTCGACGGAACCTACGAGCTCTTCCGGCACTTCTACGGCCTGCGTCGGTTCAACAAAGGGAAGGATCGCCGTTTTGGCGCGGTGGTCGGCGTGCTGCAGACCGTGCTGCAGATGTTCGAGCAGGGAGCGACGCACCTCGGCGTGGCGACCGATCACATCATCGAGTCGTTTCGTAACGAGCTCTGGCCGGGCTACAAGACGAGCGAGGGCATCGAGCCCGCGCTCTTCTCGCAGTTCCATCCGCTGGAGGAAGCGCTCGCTGCCATGGGTGTCGTGGTATGGCCCATGATCGAGCTCGAGGCCGACGATGCGCTCGCCTCGGCTGCACGGATCGCGGCCGACGATCCGCATGTCGAGAAAGTTTGCATCTGGACCGTCGACAAGGATCTCGCGCAGTGCGTCCGCGGCGACCGCGTGGTGCAGATGGACCGCCGGGCCAACACGATCCGGGACGGCGAAGGCGTGCGCAAGAAATTCGGGGTGGAGCCCGCCCTCATTCCCGATTTCCTTGCCCTTGTCGGCGATGCGGCCGACGGCTATCCGGGTGTTTCGGGAATCGGGGCGGTGACCGCGACGCAGCTCCTGAACCGATACGGGGCGATCGAAAAGTTTCCGCCCGCGGTGCTCGGAGAGCGCCGCGATCGCGCACTCCTCTTCAAGAATCTCGCGACGCTCAGAACCGACGCCGAGCTTTTCCGCGATGTGGACGAGCTCCGGTGGCGCGGTCCCGGCAGCGCATTCGCGTCGTGGACGCAACGTATGGAAGCGCCTCGTCTGCTCGAGCGCTGTCTCAAATTGAATCGAGGAGTGTAATGGACGCCAAAAAGCTCGAGGCTCTCAAACAGAAATACGCCGGCACCAAGGGCGGAGATATCTTTCACCCGCCGTTCGCCGCCGTTGCCGCGCAAATCTTTTCCCATGCCGATCAGCGAAAGTGGCCGTTCGCGGGCGCGGCAACTTTTCTCGACCTGCCTTACCGGCCCGAGCTGGCCGCGGTCTCGAATTTCGGTGGCTTGGAAGTTGTGGTTGTCGGCGTGCCGATGGACCTTGGCGTCACCAATCGCGCCGGGGCGCGGCTCGGCCCGCGCGCCGTGCGGGCCGTCGAGAGGATCGGCCCCTACGAGCACGCGTTGGGCATTGCGCCGGCGCTGCATGTGAATGCTGCGGACATCGGCGACGTGCCGATGAAAAGTCGTTTCGGTCTGGAGGAGTGTCACGCCGACATCGAGGCCTTTTTCGGGTCGGTTCGCGCCGCGGGCGTGATCCCGCTCGCCGTGGGCGGTGACCACTCGATCACCTACCCGATTCTCAAGGCGCTCGGCAGGGATCGGCCGGTGGGCATGGTTCATATCGACGCGCACTGCGATACCGGCGGAACATTCGAGGGATCCAAGTTTCATCACGGCGGCCCGTTCCGACAAGCGGTCCTCGACGGGGTCCTCGATCCGGAACGGTCGATCCAGATTGGAATCCACGGCGGTGCGGAGTATCTATGGGAATTTTCCGTCGACAGCGGGATGACCGTGTTGCACGTCGACGACGTGGTCGACATGGGTGTTCCCGCGGTCATCGCAAAGGCTCGTGAAGTCATTGGCGACGGGCCGACCTACATCACGTTCGACATCGATGGCATCGACCCGGGCTTCGCGCCGGGCACAGGCACACCGGAGGTCGGAGGACTGACGCCACGCGAGGTACTGGCGATTCTGCGCGGTGTCGCCGGTGCGCACGTCATCGGCGGCGACGTGGTCGAGGTCGCACCGCAATACGATGCCACGACGAATACGGCGCAGGTCGCGGCTCAAGTGTTATTCACCGAGCTGTGCCTGATTGCCCTCGACAGGGTTCGCTCATGCGGGCGAGGCTGAACCGGCCGGCGGTTGCCGCACGCCGCTCGCTGCGATTGGCTTGACAACGCAATCTGCAGTTGCTACGGTTCCCGCGGGGCTGCAGAAGCGCGAACAACGTTGGGCTCTCTTGTTGTAACAGCGTGTAACAAGAGCGCACTGCACGGTGTCACCAAGACTCTCGTTGTCGCGTTGCTGGAGCCCGATCCGTGCAGTGGCACGTCATTTCTGCACGACGCAGAAGCTGTGAGGCCTCGCCCGCAGGTGCGAAGGGATACCTGTGGCCGTAGCCGTCACGGTGGGCTCGGGCACCGCCCCGGCGGCCGAAACCGCGGCGAGATGGCCGTCGTTCTTCGAATCCCTGCTCACCATCGCCGCGATCGTCGCGCTCTTTCCCGCGTTCGAGCGTCTCGCGGCTAGCGACACAGGACGCGACGGGCGCTTTTCCGATACCGCCCTGGTGATCGGGGGCCTGCCCGAGCGGGTCCTCCCCGGATTGTGTGCGACTCACGGTTTGCTTGCCGAGCCGTTGGTGCGTGATCGCCTGTGCCGCCGATCCGAATTGCGAGGGAGCCAAGCGCGAGTCGATGCCATGCCGCCGGCCCTGGTCGACGCCTTTGCTCAGGCGGGACGAGCGTTCCAGCGCCCGCTGGTCGACGCGCAAAAGCGGCGCACCGAGCTTCGCCTGCAGCAACGCGAAGGGCTCGGCGATCTGCTCGCGCTGGGTGACGCCATCGAGTCGATCGACGCCGACGTCCAACCCTACCTCGAACGCTATGCGCTGAGCCCCAACGCGGCGGGGCCGCTGCCGCTCGCTTGCTCCTTCACGATGATAAGCGCCGCGCTCGCGCGCCTCGGTACGCCCGTTGGAGAGCGCGGCGACAGTGCGCCCGCTAACGCCTTGTTGTTGCTCGGCGCGGCGCTGGACGGCCATGGCGCGACCCACGCCCTCTCGGCCGCCGCGTTATTGCCTGCGGCGCCGCGTGCCGGCGAGCGGGGTTGCGAGCGGCTGGGCTTGCCCGAGGCGCTGTCGGGCGCGGCGACGCTGATGGCCGATGCGCGCGAGGCACAGATGCACGCCACCAAGAACGCAGCGATGCGCGATTTGCTTCGCACCGCGGGCTGGCAATGGGGCGGATGGATGCTCGCGGGTCTCGGCCTGCTCAAGTTGAGCCGGCGACGCAATGTCGCTCTGCCCGGCGTTGCTCTGGCGCTTGCCGTCTGGGCATTGGCCGCATGGGTCGCCCGGGTGCCGTGGCCGTTCGGGATGGATCGAGTGTTCGAATCGGCACGGCCCTCGAACGCGCTGCTCGGCGTGCCGGCGCCGTTCGTGCTCGGTCTTCTCGGCGCTGCGGGGCTCACGTTGATCGCCGCCATCGGGCTGCACCGGCGGTTGCCGTCGGGGCCGCAGACGATCGCCTCGCGCGTCGGCTATCCAGGTCTCGCGCTCGCCACCGGTCTCGGCTGGCTGCTGCTCCTCGACTTGTCGGCCAACAGCCACTTCGGCAATCGCTATCTCGCCCTCTATCACCAGGGACACCTGTGGCTCGGCATGCTGATGGGTCGCGCGCTCGGCTGGACGCTCGCCCTGATCGATACGCTGGGGAATAGCCTCCGCCGTCGGATCGGCTCGGCGCTCATGACCGCCGGGGTGATCGTGCTGATGCTCGGTTTGGTTGGCGCGGTGGGTGCCTCCCTGATGAACCTGCCGCAGCTCACGTCGGAGATTGCCCGGCTGTGGCTCATCGTCGGCGCATCCTGGTTCTTCTTCCTTCGCGGCGGTCCGCTGACGGAGCGGCTGGCCCGGAGCGGAAGCTCGCTCGGGTCGCTCGCGCGTTACCTGTGGCCGTTGCTGTGCGTGGTGCTGGTGCTGGTCGGCGTGCAACTCATCACCCGCGACAAGGGGCCGCTCCTCATCGTCGGCTACGGCGCCGGGGCTTTCGTCGCCGCCTCGATCGCGATGTGGTGGCACCAGCGGAGCGGCGCCTATTGGTTGGCCCTTGCGCTGGCGATGACCTTGTTCGTGGCCTGGATTTTCGGGACCACGTACGCGCTGTTCGAGTTCGGCGCGCTCGACGAGGTCACTGCAGGTCGCCTCGAGAATCTCGCCGCGCCGCTGGCCTCGGCCAACGATCAGCTCGCGCTCGTCACCTGGTTCCAGCAGGCGGCGCCGGCGGCGGGCTTCGGGCTGGGCGCGGTGCCCTGGTGCGGCCATGCGGGCGGCGCGGGCTGCGCCGGCGTCCCGGCGCAGATCCAGAGCGACTACACCTTGACAGCGCTGGTGGGTGCGTTCGGCTGGACCGCGGCGTGGGCGGTGGTCATCGGCGGCGCGATCTGGCTGCACCGGCTGATTCGCTACCATGGACGCGCGACGCGAGGCGAGCCGCGTCTGGTCGCGGCGTCCGACCGCGTCGTCAACGACGATCAGGCGCTGCTCTCCTGGTTCGGCGTGACCTGGGTGGTGCTGGCGCTCTGCCAGCTTGCGGTGACAGTCGCCGGCAATCTCGCCGTACTGCCGCTGACCGGCGTGACGTTTCCGTTCGTGAGCTTCGGCATGACGTCGCTCCTCGTGAACATGGCGTTGCTCGGTCTCGTCATCAACGTGAATCTGCCGGCTCGGCCGACCCATGGTTGAAAGGCGGACGACAACCTTGCTCGACTTCGCGATCGTGGCAAGTGCCGCGGTCGTCCCGGTGCTGCTTTTGGTGCTGATCGTGGTCGGCGTGATCCGGCCGCTCGACCCGGCGTTTCAAGGGGCGCGCAACGGCGATCGTCACGTCAGCGTACGACAGGTCGCCGCGCTGAAGACCTTCGAGCGCGCCATCGTGCGACGCAACACGGTCGCCGTCGGTCCGCCGACGGCGCTCCAGCTGCTCGATGGCGTCCCGCAGTGCCGGGCCGCCTGGGACGGGCACCTCGGGCTGCTCGATCGCGTTCGCGCCGCGCTCGCGCGTTCCGGAATGGCGCCGCCGACGCCGGCGCAACGGCTGGCGGCGCAACTCGCCGACCTCGATGACGAATTGCGGCGCTTCAGTACCGGCGCGAATCCGCGCGTGAGCGGCGCCGTGGGGTTCGATGCGTCGCGCTGGTTCGAAGCCGTCGGTGAGGCGTTACGCCTGCCGATCGAGGCGCCGGACTATCCCGGACGCAAGTTCACCGTGCAGTGCGCGGATCTCGCTGGCGCTGCGGCGACCCTCGCACGCTCGAATGGCCGCATGCTCGGCATGCTCTCCTGGCGCGGAACCGAAGTGGCGCGCGTGATCTCGCGCTGGCGCCCGGAGCAGTTCGTCGAGATCTCCGCACGACAGGTCGCGCGTGCCAACCCGTGGCGCGGCTTGCCCGGCTGCATCTTCATGGGCAACTCGGCGGCGAGCGCCGACACGCCGGTGCCGGCGTATTTCGTGACCGGTCCCCGCGCACCGGAGGCAGAGTTGTGCGCGCGTCCGGAGATGTTCGCGCTCGCCGAAGATCGAGGCCGGGCCACGCCGCCCACCGGCATCGCGGGCGAAGCCACGCCGGATCTTCCGGTCGACGACGAGCGCTGGAAGGTGCCGCCCTCGCTCGAGGTGATGTTGCAGTCGCTCTCGACCCTGCGCCGGCCGTCGGGTTCGCTCTACCGCATGTACACCGATGCGGCGGCAGTGCAGGAGGACACGGCCACCGGGTACCGTTACGGGCCGAACCGCATCGACGTCAGGGGCTCGCCGATCGATGTCGGCTTTTCCGTCGACCTCACCATCGATCCTTCGGTGCAGGAGCTCGCGCAGAAAACGGTGGCCTGCTATACCGGCCGCCAGGATGTCTGTCGTGCGCTTGGGATGTCGCGCAACGAGGACGCCGGACGCGCGCTCGGCCATCGCATGCTCGAGCGCGCGATGGTCCGCATGGCGGCGGTGGCCGTGATCGACGTGGCCAGCGGACGCATCGAAGCGTTGGCCGGCGCGCTCTCGCCCTGCACGCGCAACGAATACGACGGACCCGGCCGGGGCGCCGGCTGCGACAAGCGTCTGCCCTACGCGCCTCGCTATCGCCCCGACGCGCTGCTCAACGCTGCGGTCTTCCACGACGCCATGCCGGCATCGGTCATCAAGCCGATCATGGCCGAAGCGTTTCTCACCGATCCGGAGGTGGGCGCTCGCTGGCTCGCGGCAGAGCGCGCGGGAATGCGCAATCCCGGGACGCCGGCGATCGACAGCTTGCGCGGTCAGCTCATGCGCTCGAATTCGGCGCGTTTCCTCGACCGCATGTTCTGCGCCGATCAGGGCTTTGCCCATTGCGAGCGGCCGTGGCGGGTGCAGGCGATGGCGGCGGCGTTCGGCTGGAACGGCGGGTGCGCGACGCCGCGAGACGATTGCGGCAAGCGCGACCTGTTGTTCGGCCGCGCCGTCGATGTGGAAGACGATAGCGGGGGTGTCGCGCCTCTCGCTACGCTCGTCCCGTTTGGCCGGCTCCTCGCCGAGCCGCTGGGCGGCAAGCTCGACGGGCCGTTCCGGCTGCGGCCCGCCGTCGCGCTCGACAGCGGCAAGCTTCGAGCCTGTGCGGCGGGCGCGGACGGGCAGCGACCGAGCCGGGACGACTGGGAGAAGTGCCGCGGCAGCGTCGTGGACGTGGTGGTCGAGGGCTGGGGACAAGGACAGGCCCGCGCCAGCGCCCTCGGCGTGGCGGGCATGTTGGCTTCGCTTGCGGCGGCGGCCAACGGACAGCTCGAAGTGCATGAACCCCATCTGGTGAGCGCCTTGCACGGTATCGGCACCGACGGATCGAGCTCGCTCCAGTCGGCGGTGAGCCGCTTCGGGCTCGCCGATGCGCAGCCCAATCGCTTGTCGCGCGATGCCGCCGAAGTCATCCTGAGCGGACTCTCGTATGGCCATCGCGCCGGCACGTCGCGTCTTGCCTGCGAGCAGGTCTTCGATCCACGGAGCTGCAAGAACATCGACTGGATCGCCGGCAAGACCGGCACGCCGAGCTTTCCCAACGACGACCGTTCGCTCGACGAGCTTTGGCGGCTGTGCGGGCGAGGTGGGGCGAAGACGCGCGCCGAGCAGGCCGCGTGCGGTCCGCTGCGTCCCTACAAATGGTATGTCGCGGCCTACCGCACCGAGCGCGGCGATCCGCGCTGGACGAAGGTCATCGGGGTGCTGACCGAACGCAACTGGATCCACGATACCGGCCGCATCCACGGCGCGGGCGATCACGGTCCGAATCCCGCGGCCGAGATCGCGATGCAGGTCGCCGGACGCCACGCCGGCTTCCTGCCGGAACATGGGCACTGAGGGACGACGGGAGCCCATGACCCGCAGCCTCGCTCGGAAGTCGGCACGTCGCCAGACGAAAGGCCTTGCCCAAAAGGTGGAAGCGCCGCTGGTGTGGACATTCGATGGCCCGTTCCTCACCTGCCTGCACGACATCGAGGACACGCTGCGGCGGGCGATCGTGCAGATCGGCGATGTGTCGCGGGTCGCCCTCATGATCGAGCTGTCTCTGCCTGCACTGCGGACGCGCGTGGAATTGGGCGACGAGATTCAGCCGGAGTGGGGACGGTTCCTCGACGCTCTTACCTGGCGCTATGGTCTGCGAGGCGCACCACGCGTCCGTCATCTCAAGACGCGGGGCCCGCTCGCCACGCTCGTGATCGCTTACCGGAGTTGAAGCATGTCACTCAAGAACTGGATCCTGCACAAGATGAATGGGATGGCCAACCGTGTCGATTTGCCGCGCAGCCCCGTGCTGAGCGCAGGCGTGATTCGATCGCCGGTGGTGATGCGTCGCAATCCGGGTCGCACCACCTCCGTTACTGCGCCGGGCGTGGCGCCGCCCGCGGCACCGCATCTCGGGCCCTACGCGCCGCTGATTGCCGCCATTCGCGAGGAGCTCGAGCACTTCGTCGTGAGCTATCTCAGGTTGCATCTGGCGATCGCCGAGCGCGACCGTTACCTGCTGACCTCGATCGACGTGCGCGCCACCGGACCCGACGATGCCGAAGAGTTGCTGCGCCGATTCACGCGCGAGTTCAGGCCCGAACAGATCAAGCTCTATCTCGCGAAGGAGGGCATCGGCGGCCTGCCTAACGCGAGTGCGATCGACTTGTCGCAATTCGCGGGGCTCAACGTCGGGCATGACGACGAAGACGCGGCGGACGATGACGACTACAGCGAGCTGCTGGCGGAGTTGCGCCGCGCGAAGCCTGCCCCCGGGGTGCGGCCGTACGAGGTGAGCCTCATCGGTCGGTGGTCGGAGCTCCGCTCCGCGAATGCTCGTGGCTGGTCGCGCGCGGACGCGCTGCGCACCCCGCTCGCCGGACGCAGTGCCGAGATTGCGATCGAGGATGCTGCTGGCAGCCGCCACCTCGTGCTGCAATCGGTGGTGCCGGGCCGCCGTTACGCGATCGGCAAGGGCGAGGACTGCGACATCGTGGTGAACGGCGTCTACGCAAGCCGGCGGCACTGCGAGATCTGGCTCGACCACGGAAGCTGGTGGGTAACGGATGCGGGTTCTACCAACGGTATCCGCGTCGAGCGCGGGGCAAGCGTTCTGGGGCGCAGCACCCCGCAGGCGAACCTGGCCCATGAGGTTGCCGTCGTCGAAGTCGCGCCCGGCGCTCGCATCGTGCTTTCTGCGCGTGCCGAGGGCGGTGCCGCCGACTACCCGCGCCTGGTACTCGACACCCGTCGCGATGCGCAGGCGTTGGCCACCCCGATCGCCCCGGCCGTGTCCCCGCCGACGACACCTTCGACACCGATCGTGGCGGCACGATCGCGAGGAAACACTTTCACCATCGCCGCGCGCATGGCTTCGAGCGTGCGCACGGTCGAGCTTCGCGCCGATGGACTTCCGTTTTCGGTCGGTCGCTCACGCAGTCAGGCGCTGGTGATCGACTGGGCGCACGAGGGGGTGTCGGGACATCACATCGACATCGTCGAGATCGACGATGCGGGCGTCGCCGTCGTGGTTCATGGCGACAACGGTATCGCCATCGCGGGCGCGGCATACCCGTCCGGCGCACGCTTGCGCTGGAATGCCGGCGAATCGATGGTATTGGGCCGGATCATCGGTCACGAGCCGGAATGCCGACTGACGCTATCGAGGCCGGAGGCAACGTGATAGCCCCGACCCTCACCGAGTACGCTGCCGGCAGGCAGTCATGAACGTCGTCACGCCTTACGAACCTCTTTCTTCGCACGACCGTCCGTCGGCGCCTGAGGGCGCTGCGACTCGCCGGCAGGCCGTCCGCACGAACCTGTGGGTCCGCCTCGAGATGGCGGCGGCGAGCGCTCGCGGCGGGCGGCGGCAAATCAATGAGGACTGTCACAGCGCGCTCGACGGCTCGGCGCCGGTGTTTGTCGTGGCCGATGGCGTGGGCGGCGGTGCGATGGCGGCGCAGGCGAGCCGCGAATTGGTGTCACGCCTGCACGTGGCACTCGACGGGCGCCGTATCGATGCGCCGGCGATCCGTAATGCGCTGCTCTGCGCCGATCGTGAGGTCGGCCGAAGCATCTCCCGTCGCACGGGGGCCTCGGGCGCGGCGACCGTGGCGTTGTGCGCGGGGACTGGCGTGCTGTTGTCGAAATGGCTCATCGCCTGGGTCGGCGACTGCCGTATCTATCGCGTGAGCGCCCGGCGGGACGAGCCCGCGGAAGCCTTGACGGTCGACGATACCTATCGACACTTGAGCGAGGCACCACCTCCCGGCGGCTCGGACGACGATCCGGCACGCATGGTGGGCAATGGCGCCGTGTCCGTGCCGAACGTCGAACGTGTGGCCTTGCGCCGTGGCGAGATGCTGGTCCTTTGCAGCGACGGCGTCCACAAGCACATCGGGCCGCGAGACCTGAGCCGCGTGCTGCACGGATCCGGACCGCTGTCGCGCTGTTGCGGCCGGCTGCTCGCGCTTGCGCGCTCGCGCGGCAGCAGGGACGATGCCACCGTTCTGGTGGTCCGCCGCGAGCCGCGGCACGCGCACCTCGCATGGCTCGCCACCGCGAGCCTCCTCCTCGCCGCGCTCATCGTGGCGCTCAAGGTGCTGTCATGACTCCCGAGCAGATCGATCACGTATTCGGTCGCGGTCGCCTGAAGATGGTGACGGGCGAACATGTCGAGGTATTCCGCGAAGCGGTCGCTCCCGGCGAGCGGCGGCGCTACACCAAGCGCTTCCTCAACACCCGCGAAGGCGATTTCGGGCAGTGGACCGAACGCGAGTGGCGCATCCTCGCCCGGTTGATCGGCCACGGCATCGCCTGCGTCCCGGACGTCGTGCAATTCGATCGGGGACGGCTGGGCGGCATGCAGCTTGTTCAGACTTACGACGCCGGCGTGACGGTCGACCAGTGGGCGACGCTGCTTCCGGTGATTCGCGACGGCCGCGTTCAGGGTCATGTGTTCGAAGATTGCGCGCACTGGTGGGCGCTCGCGCATCACTGCCTGCTGGCGCTGAACGTCATCCATCCGCTCGAGCTGGTCCACCTCGACATCAAGGGCGACAACGTCTGCATTCCCTACACGCCGGCAAGCTTCGATCCCGATTCGTTCGACCTGCGGCTGCGTCCGGTGTTTGCGCAGCTGGCCTTGATCGACTTCGCGTTCGCGCTGATCTCGCGCGAGAGTCTGACTACGCCCCTGCCGCTCGGGTGGCAAAAGGAATACGACTATCAGTCGCCGCGCCTGCTCGCGGCGCTCGAGGCCGGACGCAACGGCGATCTGCAGCTCACGAGAGAGCTCGATTGGCGCTGCGACATGTACAGCCTCTCGGCGATGCTCAAGCGACACCTGCCGGAGGACAGCCTCATGCTGCAACCGGGGGCGGCGGCGGGATGGACCGCCGAGCGCTACGATGCCGCGAAGGCATTCATTCTGCGCATCCGAGATTGCCACGACAGCGCGCTTCCACAGGAGCGGCCGCACGCGGCGCTGATCGAGCAGACCAGTGCAAAGCTCTCGGAGCCC
>VBCL01000535.1:0-1140 GCA_005888865.1 Betaproteobacteria bacterium
CAATAAGCGCGTGGTCACGATCGCCGACTGCGGGCACAGCCTGATGACGGAGGCGCCGGATGACGTGCTCGACGCCCTGCGAGAGTTTCTTCCGCCGCGTTAACCGGCGCGTCAGCGCCGAGTTCAACGCGGCGAGTTAGTGCGTCACGCGAAGCGTGACCGCACTAACGCCATTTGATCGAGCAGCCGATGCTCGCCGTCTGTTCGCGCGGCCCCTGACCGGTGCGCGCCACCTGCACCATCGCATCGAAGAGCTCCCGCGGCGCGTTGGGCTTGGGCGAGCGGCCCGAGTCGTCGAGGCGGCCGCGGTATTGCAGCTGCAGCTTGGCGTTGTATCCGAAGAAATCCGGGGTGCAGACCGCGCCGTAGGCCTTCGCGACCTCCTGCGTCTCGTCCCAGAGATAAGGAAACGGAAATCGCATCCGCTTGGCGAGGGCTTTCATGTTGTCGAACGAATCGTCGGGATAGTCCTTTGGGTCGTTGCTGGAGATCGCGACCGAGCCGATTCCGTGGCTCTTCAGTTCGTTCGCGTCGCGCACCATCTTGTCGAGCACCGCCTTCACGAACGGGCAATGATTGCAGATGAACATGACCAGCAAGCCCTTCGGCCCGACGAGCGAGTCTCGCCGATAACGGCGGCCGTCGGTCGCGGGCAAGTCGAAGTCCGGCGCAGGCGCATCGAAATCGCAGACGGGTGGGGTTGCAGCCATGGGCGGTCTCCTGACGCAGTATGGCAAAATGCTAGCATAAGGTTCGTGCGACGATCCGTACACGACGACCCCTCCGCGCGCATCGAGGCGGCTCGCGCCGGTCCTGGCTGTCGGATCCCTCCTCCCCCGCCGTGATCCCACGCTTCTTCTGTCCACCGCCGCTCGCCTCAGGCGGTCAGATCGCGCTGCCTCCCGCCGTGGCGCATCACGCGGTGCGGGTGCTGCGCCTCGAGGAAGGTGACGCGGTGATTCTGTTCGACGGCGAAGGTGGCGAATATCCGGCGCGGCTTACCCGCGTCGACGGCCGCGCAGTCCTCGCGAACGTCGGCGAGCGTCGAAGCGTCGAGCGCGAGTCGCCGCTTTCCGTGACACTGGTCCAGGGACTCGCGACCGCCGATCGCATGGAATTCGCGATTCAGAAATCAGTCGA
>VBCL01000535.1:1222-1753 GCA_005888865.1 Betaproteobacteria bacterium
GTCGCTGCCTGCGAGCAATGCGGTCGCGATCGACTGCCCGCGATCTACCCGCTATGCGATCTGTCGGAATGGTTGCGGGCGCCCTCGACGGCTGCCATGCGCCTGCTGCTGTCGCCGGACGCGCCGCGCGCGCTCGGACAGCACAACCGCCCCGACGGCACCATCGAGCTGCTGGTCGGCCCCGAGGGCGGGTTGACCGCCGACGAATCCGCCGCAGCGATGGCGGCGGGATTCAATGCGGTGCGGCTGGGGCCGCGGATCCTTCGCACCGAGACGGCCGCGCCGGCGGCACTGGCGGCGATGAACGCGCTGTGGGGAGACTGGCGATGATGCTCCAAACCGCGCGGCATCGACCCCGCGGTAACGACGCGGCCGCACTCGCCGCTCTGGTCTGCGCTCTGCTCGCGGCCTGCGCACCGCTCGCACCGCCGCCGAGCGGGGGCGATCCCGTTCGAAGCGCATTCGTCGTGCTGGGCGAAGAGGGCGCACCGATCGCGCGCGTGATCACCGCCGCAGCGGCGTGCCCCGAGC
>VBCL01000535.1:1875-3589 GCA_005888865.1 Betaproteobacteria bacterium
GCGGCGCACGCATCGGTTGCCGGGCATGCGCTGCCCGTCCCGAAAGCAGCTCCGCGTCGCATCGTCGTGATCGGCGACACGGGCTGCCGCATGAAGCGCTCCGACGACACGTTCCAGGCATGCAACGATCCCAACGCCTGGCCTTTCGCGGAAGTGGCCGCCGCGGCGGCTGCGGCAGCGCCGGATCTCGTCATTCATGTCGGCGATTATCACTACCGCGAGAACGGATGCCCGCCCGACAACGCCGGGTGCGCCGGCAGCCCGTGGGGTTACGGCTGGGACACCTGGGACGCGGACTTCTTCACGCCCGCCCGGCGGCTGCTGGCCGCTGCACCGTGGATCGTCGTGCGCGGCAACCACGAATCGTGCGATCGCGGCGGGCAGGGTTGGTGGCGCTTCCTCGACCCGCGGCCGCTCGCGGCCGGGCGCGACTGCAACGATGCAGCCGACGACGCCATCGGTGACTTCAGCGATCCCTACGCGGTGCCGATCGCGGCCGACACGCAGTTCTTGGTGTTCGACTCCTCGAAAGTAGGCGTCGACCCGCTCTCCGCGGCCGAGCCGATGTATACGACGTATACTGCGCAGCTGCGCGAGACCTTTGCGCTCGCCGATCGCCACCCTGGCGTACACAACCTGTTCATGAACCATCATCCGATACTGGCTTTCGCGCCGAATCCGCGCACGGTGCCAACCGGGCTCTATCCCGGCAACGGTTCGCTGCAATCGGTCCTGCGGCCGATCAACGGCGAGATGCTGTTTCCGCGCAGCGTCGACGCGGTGCTTGCCGGACACGTGCATCTGTTCGAGATGGTCAGCTACGCGACGCCCCAGCCGACACAGATCGTCTCCGGCAACGGCGGCGCGTGGGCCGACGTGCCGCTGCCGGCCGCGCTGCCGCCCGGCGCGACGCCGGCGCCGGGAGCGACGATCGAGAGCATCGTTTCCACCAACCGCGCGGGCTACCTGATGCTCGAGCGCGACGCCGCAGCAAGCGGCGCGTGGCGCCTCGAAGCGCGCGATCGTCAGGGTCGCCTGTTCACGACTTGCACACTGCGCGACGGCAAGACGCGTTGCGCGCCGGAGGCATTGCCATGAAACGTTCCCTCGGAGCACTCTGCTTCGCGTTTTTCGCAGCCGCCGCGTTGGCAGCCGGCCCTCCCGAGATTCCGCGTTTCTCGACGGGTAAGCCTGGCGGCCCGCCGCCTGCGGAATGGAAACACCTGCCCCTCGCATCGTTCAAGAACAATACCGAGTACTCGCTGGTCGTCGAGGACGGCGTGGTCGTGGTCAGAGCCGTGGCGCACAACTCCGCGTCGTTCCTCGCTACTCCCACTGACTTCGACCCGCATGAGTTTCCGATGTTGTCGTGGCGATGGAAAGTCACCCAAGGCATCCCGACCGCCAACTCGGCGGAGCAGAGCAAGGAGGATTCGCCGGTGCGCGTGATGGTGGCATTCGACGGCGATGTCTCGAAACTGCCGCTCAAGGATCGCCTGGCCGCCAGCGCCGCCAAGTCGATTTCCGGTCAGGCGCTGCCCTACGCGACGCTGATGTATATCTGGGGCGAAAAGGTCGCGGTCGATTCGATCACGCCGAGCAGCCGCAGCTCGCGCATCAAAATGCTTGCCGTCGCAGCCGACGATCAGGGGATCGGGCGCTGGCAGAGCTACACCCGCAACCTGGTCGACGATTTCAAGCGCGCCTTCGGCGA
>VBCL01000072.1:0-7415 GCA_005888865.1 Betaproteobacteria bacterium
ATCACGCGTCCGCCCTCCGGACCGCCAGTCAGCGTGATGGCATCACCGTCCGAGAGCACGCCCGCGCTGTGCGTCGACAGACGCTTGGTTGCACCCGCGGAGCCGACCTCGACGTTTCCTTCGAACGGATAGATGAACGCGTGGTAGCCGGCGCGGATCGGATGCATGAACACCGCGCCCGCCGGCAACTCGACGTCGAGATACAGCGGATCAGTGGTGAGTCCCTGGATCGGACCCGCCGTCTCGCCGCCATCGAGGATGAGGGTGCCCGCGATCACCTTGACGCGGCCGCCGCCGGGGAGATCGACGACTGGGATCTCCTCGGGCTGGATGTCGCGATACCCGGCAGGCTTCATCTTTTCTTTCGCCGGAAGGTTGATCCAGAGCTGGAAGCCGCGCATGCGTCCCTGCTCCTGCTGCGGCATCTCGGAATGGATGATCCCGCGGCCGGCGGTCATCCACTGCACGCCGCCGCTCTTCAGATCGCCCTGGTGTCCGAGATGATCTTCGTGCCGCAGGTGGCCGTCGAGCATGTAGGTGACGGTCTCGAAGCCCCGGTGCGGGTGCGCGGGAAAACCCGCGATGTAGTCGTTGGGATTCTCCGTCGAGAAATGGTCGAGCATCAGGAACGGGTCGAGCCGCGCCCAAGCCGATTGCCCGAGGCTGCGCTGCAGCTTGACGCCCGCTCCGTCCGACGTGGGAATCGCGGCGATGGCACGTTGCAGAGTACGTGTGGTCATGATTCAAGCCATATGAGGTTGCAGTGGCCCGAAGTCAAGAACAGGTATCGCTCGACCCCCGCTCACTGCTCGCGCCGCTACGACAGCTTTGCGAGGGCGTAGAGGCGACTTGTCCGCGGCACGCCGGCGAGCAGATATTCCATCTGGTCGGCGAGGATGCGGCGGTTGCGAAGAATGAAGTGCTCGTGCCGGCTCGGCACGTAGGGCACGTAGAGCAACGGCATGCCGGCGACCTCGGGCGAGCGGTTGGCCTTCTTGGTGTTGCAGCGCCGGCACGCGGTGACCGAGTTCGTCCACACGTCGCGTCCGCCGCGCGACACCGGAATCACGTGGTCACGGGACAGATCGCGTAATTGAAACCGCACGCCGCAATACCCGCACAGCTGGCGGTCGCGCGCGAAAAGCAGCGGGTTGGTGAGGCCGGGCGTGTGGAAGTGCCCGCCGGGAATCGTCCCCTTGATGGCAAGAATCGACTTGGTCGAAATGCGCGAGCGCGTGCCGTTACGTTGCCAACCCCCGCGAAATTCACGCACGACCCCGCCGAGCGACCAGGCAACAAGCTGCTTGGCGTGATAGATGATCGCGTCCTCGAGCGGGACCCACGCTTGCGGCAGGCCTGCCATATCGACGGTCAATACCAGTGGTTCCACTTCGTGCTTCTCCGGCCTCTCGGGCTAACGATTTCGTGCTCATGCTACCGGGGATGGTCCCGGGCTGTCCAGCAGGCTCGCCACGGCCTGTTAGTAACATGAGCGGGAAAAACTAGGGTCAGACTCGACTTTCTGCGCCCGTCTCGCCAAGGTTCAGATCGCGGAGAAACTCGAATCTGACCCTGCTTTCGCCACGGCCCCGGCGGGTTGCCCCGCCGGGTTTCCGCGACTACTGACCGCACGCGCAGCGTGCGGCGGCGATCCCGCATGTCCGGTTAGGAGGGCCGCGCACAGCCCTCGCAATCGCCGTTTCTTCCCTGCCTTGCGGCAAGAAAAACCTTGTGGCGCAGCGTATCTCCGTCAGATTGCTGCGCCATGACCGCGCACTACAAAAACTAAGGTCAGACTCGACTTTCTGGCCCGTCTCGCCAAAATCCATGTCGCGGAGAAACTCGAATCTGACCCTACTTTTTCTGAGCCCGTCTCGCCAAGATCCATGTCGCGGAGAAACTCGAATCTGACCCTACTTTTTCTGAGCCCGTCTCGCCAAAGTCCATGTCGTGGAGAAACTCGAATCTGACCCTACTTTTTCCGCGCTACTGCCCGGCCGCATCGCGGCACGCGAGCTCCAGCAACTCGCGCTGAGCCGTCTCCGCATCGCGATCGCGTTCGCGCGCCGCGACTCGCACGATCAAACCGTCCTTGGCCTGCCAATACGTGCCTTCGCGGCCCGCGCGCACGAGCGCCAGACCTTCGCGGGCACGCGGTGGCGCAAGTTCTTCCAGATGCCGTGTCATTTCGTGTGCCTCGTTGTCGTCAATTTCACCGGTATCAGGCAACAAAAAAGCCCGGTACCTTTTCGGTGGGCCGGGCTTTTGCTCTGGAAGGAGACGGTACGCGCTACGTATCGTTCCTCTGGAGGTTTGCCCGTCCCGGCTCGCTTACGCCGTCGATGCCGCCCATGCACTTCGAAGATGCCGCAAAGCGTCCGACCCCGCGCGTGCAGGACAGCGCGGTCGCGGCAGCGGGCCAGCGCGCCTGGAGTCGGTGGTTGTGCGTGATGATCGACATGCAGTTCTCTTCGGGTAGAGCCTGGTAGTTGCCCGATGTGTTGAGTTGAGGCAATGTTAACGCCCCGATCGTCGGAAGGCAAGAAATGAACGCCGTTTTCGCGGCACATGTTGGTGTAAATGCAACACACAACACGTGGCGAGCGCTCGCTCGGCGGATGCGTTGGGTGTTATGCCCGAGTCCGTCCGTGCGAGGAGTCGACGCGTGACTCTCGGAGAGCGCCTGAAGCTGGTGCGCGGTGCGACCAGCCAGAAGGCGTTCGCAGCGGAGCTCTCCATCCACGAGAACACGGTGTCCAACGCCGAGCGGCGCAACTCCGCGACGCAGGAATACCTGCTCAAGCTCGCGGAAGCACGCAACATCAATCTGCACTGGCTGCTCACGGGCCATGGGCCGATGCGTGTGGGCGAAGCCGATGGCTCGCTGCTGCAGGAAAAGATTCATCTTGCTCTGGCCGAAGCGCTTCGCGCGGCGTATGGTTCGCGCTATGCGAGCGTGCCGCTGGACACTCGAGCGCGTGCCCTTCGAGCCGGTGCGAGCTACCTGCGCGCGATCGGCGTCACCCAGGACACACTGCCCGACGCCGATGCGCTGGCCAAGCTGGTCCGCCTCACGATCGATGTGATGCGTAACGCTGGGTAGGAGCCAGGATCGCTCATGCCAACGATGCGCAGTATTCGATGGTGGATCGGCGTCTTTGTGCTCGCGTGTACCGCGGCGGCGGTGGCGCAGCCGGTGACCGTCGTCGAGTATTACCACCCCGCGCTCGATCACTACTTCATGACCTCGTTGCAGGTCGAGGTCGATGCACTCGATTCGGGCCTTTTTTTCGGCTGGTCGCGTACCGGGTGGACGTTCCAGGCGTTCGCCGATTCGGCGAGCGGCGGACCGGGCGTGAATCCCGTGTGCCGCTTCTACATTCCGCCACCCTCGGATTCGCATTTCTTCTCTGCGGCAGCGGACGAATGCGCGGCCGTGTTGGCGAAGATCCCGACCGATCCGAATTTCCGGAGCTTCGTTTACGAAACGCCGAGCGCGTTCTACATCGCGCTGCCCAACACGGCGACCGGCGCCTGCCCGGCAGGAACGATCCCCGTGTACCGATTGTGGAACCAGCGCGCCGACTCCAACCATCGCTATACAACCGACCCAGCGACCAAGGCGCTGATGATTGCCAAGGGCTATATCCCGGAAGGCTACGGTCCCGATGCGGTCGTCATGTGTACGCCAGGCGCAGCCAAGGGCGACACGACGGCGCGTGTGACCGGCTTCTCGCCGCTCGCCCCCGGCTGCGACGGTGAAGCACCCTCTGGCGTGTTGTACTCGGGCGCCGAAGTCGAGCCGATGGTCGCGGTCGACCCGGCGAATTCTCAGCATCTCATTGGCGTCTGGCAGCAGGATCGATGGTCGAGCGGCGGCGCAGCCGGGCAGCTCGCAGGGGTGTCGTTCGATGGCGGACGCACATGGTCGCGCACGTCGGCGCCGCTGTCGCGCTGTACCGGGGGTAGCGTGGCCAATGGCGGCGATTACCCACGCGTGAGCGATCCTTGGGTCAGCATCGCCCCCGATGGCGCCGCTTATCAGATCGCCATCGCATTCGGCGGCAACCTTTTAGCGCCGAACTCGTTCGGGGCGGTGCTCGTCAGCCGCTCCGCGGATGGTGGCCGCACCTGGGGCGCACCCACGACACTGATTCGCGACGGCAGCACCGCGTTCAGCGACAAGGAATCGATCACCGCCGATCCGACCAACGCCGATTTCATCTACGCGACATGGGAGCGTTTCGTCGGCAGCGAAAGCGGCCCGGCGCCGACGTGGTTTGCGCGTACGACCAACGCCGGCGCGAGCTGGGAATCAGCGCGGGAGATCTACGCTCCCGGGGGCAACAATTCGACGCTCAACAACCAGGTCGTCGTACTTCCCGATGGAACGCTGGTGCTCTTTTTCTCGGAGTTCGACACCATCGGCAACGCAACCACGGTATTCCTGCGAGTGATTCGATCGCAGGACAAAGGCGCGAGCGGGTCGGCGCCGATCACTATCGCCCAGTCGCAGGCGAGAGGCGCAAGGGTGCCCGAGAGCGGAATCCCGATCCGCGATGGCGCGAATCTCGGATCGATCGCTGCCGGAAAGAACGGCACACTGGTCGTCGCCTGGCAGGACGCACGCTTCTCCGGCGGCGTGCGCGACGGGATCGCGTTTTCGCGCTCTACAGACGGCGGACTGACCTGGAGCCCGCCGGCGCAGATCAACAGTGTTCCAGGCGTTCAGGCGATCCTGCCCACGATCACGATTCGCGACGACGGCGTGATCGGCGTGACGTATTACGATTTCCGCGGTCATACGCCGGGCGCGGCGACACTTGCCACCGACTACTGGCTCACGACGTCGATCGATGGCGCGACCTGGAACGAGAGCCACGTCAGTGGACCGTTCGATTTCATCACCGCGCCGTTCGCCGAAGGTCTGTTTCTCGGCGACTATCAAGCGCTGACCTCCGTCGGAAACACGTTCGTGCCGTTCTATGTGACCACCAATCATGCCAGCCCGGGCAATCTGACCGACGTGTTTGCCACACTGCTGACGAGCTCGGCTGTCACGCCGTCATCGGCCCAAGCGGCGAGGCAAGCCCCGATCCTGCATACGATGCGCGCGGCGGGCGCCCCGCCGCTGTCGATGACACCGCAGTTGGAGCGCGCCCTCAGCGACTCAGCGCGATTGACGCTCAAGCGGCGAATTCCCGGGCGCCCGCCGTCCGCCGACGAGCCGCCCTCTCGCTAGGAACCCTCGTACACCGCCTCGTTGGCGGGTAGCCGCAGCTTTGGCTTGCGCTCGTCGGCAAATACCGCGGCGACGTCGAGTGTCTCGCGCACGCCCAGATCGCTGCCGTGCCGCGTAATGAAGCGCCGGGCCGCCGAGCGCCCTTCGTCATGAAGCCGCTGCAACCAGGCGCGCGAGCGCTCCAGCACGGAGCCCTGCTCGAGCAGCTGGCGCGGCGGCGGGCCAATGCGATGCAGGCGCAGATCGAGCACCCCCGCGCCGCCTTCACCACGATGGGCGACCGCGCGCATCGCCGAGATCGCCTGCATTTCCGCGACCAGGCTCGAGTTGAACACGATCTCCCCGACCCGCCGCCGGATCGACGGCACGTCGCGGGGCGCGTCATCGGCGCTGTCCGGCACGAGCTGAACGACGATCAGGTCGCGGGCAACCCCGCCCTGGATCATCGGCCACAACGTCGGATTGCCGAGGTAACCTCCGTCCCAGTACGGCTCGCCGTCGATCTCCACGGCCTGGAAGAGCTGCGGCAGACACGCCGACGCGACCAACGCGTCGATGGTCATCGCCTCGTTCGAGATCACGCGCGGCAGTCCCGTCTTCACATTGGTGACGGTGACAAAAAGAGCCGGCGCGGCTTTGCTGCGGATCGCATCGATGTCGACGTGGGCAGCGATCGCCTCCCGCAGGGGATTGATCCCGAGTGGGTTGGCGTTGTAAGGCGAGAGCGCCCCGGTCGAAACCAGCCATGCGCCCATCGACTCGCGCCACGTGCGCTCGACCGGGCCCCAGACCTCCCGCCCGAGATCGGCGACCGCGGGACAGGCAATCTGCAGCCAGAACGCCGAGAGCGCCTCGCGCGCCCGCGCCGGGGACCCTTTGGCCAACGCACCGGCGACGATCGCCGCATTGATTGCACCGGCGCTGGTCCCTGAGAGCTGACCGATGGCGATGCTGCGGCTTGCCAGCAGGGTGTCGAGCACCCCCCACGTATAAGCACCCCAGGACCCGCCGCCCTGAAGGGCAAGTCCGACCGGCTTACGCGCCGGCATCAAGCGCGGTCGCGTTCGAACCATAAGAGCTGTCGTCATAGGTTTATCGTTCTCCGGGCTCGCGCTCGGGTTGACGCCTTTATTTGAGAGTAAGCGCTCGCTAGAGCCGGCTTTGGGGACGAACTTGCCATCCTGCGCCAAGTGCTTGAATTGCCTGCGAAACGCTTCTCGGATTGAGTCGATCCATCCACCCATAGCCAATAATATGGCGCTGCATGTGGCACTGCACAACGCCACCATACCCAGGCTATCCCTCTATATCCAATCGTAAATTGCTAACCTTTCGATCGGGTACGCGGATGGAACTATCATGAATTGGTGCATTGCAGCATGCCGTGGCGGGCTGGAGGAAAGACGAAACGTCCGAAGGGATGCGAGGGTGGGCCGGCTTACCGGAGCGCCCGCGGGCGGTCGAAATGGGGCCCTGCGGAATCTGCCAGGGGACGACTTACACAACCCGGCGCAACGCCTTAAGCTCGGGCACCACGGCAGGGACCCAAGCCGAGTTGCGCATCCAGGCCGGAATCTGGGCTGCGCCCAGCGGACGGCTGAGCCAGTAGCCCTGAACCATATCGCAGCCCAGCGCTCGCAGCTGATCGAAGGTCCCCTCGTCCTCGACACCTTCGGCGACGACGGCCAGGCCCATGTTATGCGCGAGATCGATCGTCGAGCGGACGATGACCGCGTCGCTCGGATCGCGCGCCATACCCATCACGAAGGTCTTGTCGATTTTGAGCTCGTGCACAGGCAGATGGCGCAGGTACGACAGCGAGGAGTAGCCGGTGCCGTAATCGTCGATCGCGAGCCGGCAGCCGAGCGCACTCAGACGCTTCATGTTGTCGATCGCGTGCGCGGGGTCGTCCAGGATCGCGCTCTCCGTGATCTCGAGGGTGAACCAGCGGGCCGCGCAGAAGTTCTCCTCCAGCATGTCGTGGAAGCGCTCCGGCAACTCGGGGTCCATGAGATCGCGCGCCGACAGGTTGATCGACACATTCATCGGCAAGCCCTCGGCACGCCACGCTGCGCACTGCTTGACCGCATCGGCGAGGACCCATCGGGTGATCGCGCGGATGTAGCCCGTGTGCTCCGCGAACGGGATGAATTCCAGCGGGGAAACGATGCCT
>VBCL01000072.1:7421-8541 GCA_005888865.1 Betaproteobacteria bacterium
TGGAGCTTCCGGGCGGGACCTTGGGCTGATAGACCAGCGTCAGCTCGTCGTTGTCGACGGCCTGGCGCAGATCGCTCATCAGCGACAACCGCTCGCTGCTGTGCTGGTCGTAGCGGTCGTCCCAGACCGTGACGCCGAGGTTCTTGCGCTTGGCTTCGTACATCGCGATATCGGCGCGGCGCAGGAGCGTCGCACTCTCGCTGCCATGTTCGGGGAATGCAGCCACACCCATGCTCGCCCGGACATCGACCACGTGCCCATCGAGGGTCATCGGCGCCTCGAGAACCTGCAGGATTTCCTTCGCGACGTACTCGGCATCGGCCGCGGTCGAGCCCGGCAGAAGGATCGCGAACTCGTCGCCACCCAGTCGCGCGACCGTCTCCGTGGAACGCCCGACGACGCTTTGCAGGCGCGCGGCGACTTCGCACAGCAGCATGTCGCCGATCGGATGGCCCAGGGAATCGTTCACGTCCTTGAAATGGTCGAGATCCATCAGCAGCACCGCGACCGGCGACCTTTTCGTCGTCGCGGACGCGAGCTCCTGGTCGAGACGCTCGGCAAACAGCGCGCGGTTGGGGAGTGCTGTCAGGGTGTCGCGATACGCGAGGTCCATGATGCATGGTACGAAAGGCGTCGGCGAGCGCGCCGATCTCGTCAGGGCGACGTGCGGCCGGCATGGTCGAATAGTTCCCGGCGGCGATGCGGCGCGCGACGCGCGCAAGCTCACGCACCGGCCGCACGATGCCGCGTGCGATCATCAGGCTGGCGATGATCGAGACCACGACCGCGAGCGCCGTAATCATGGCGAGTTGACGTTGCAGACGTCGGAAGGGCTCCAGCGCAGAGGAGAGGGGCTGCTGCAGGACGGTGACGACCGACTCGCCGTCGCGTGAGGGCAGCGAGCGCACGCGCGTTACCGACGCGTCGGCGTAGAGCGCGTTGCCGGCGCCGTCGGTCGCCGCGAAACGATCCGCCGCGACGTCCTCCAGGAGCGCGTCGCGATCGACTTCCAGCAGCGTGCTCGCCTGCAGCCGCCACGCGCCATCGCCCTGACGGCTCAGGAAGGAGACCTGCAGGTTGGTGATGCGGTTCAGGTCGCGCGAGAGCGCGTCGTCGACCC
>VBCL01000072.1:8547-15629 GCA_005888865.1 Betaproteobacteria bacterium
GGCCCAGGCGATGGGTAGCGGTGCCAGCACCGGCACCAGAACGAGCTGGTACAGCCGGTCGTGCAGAAGCACCATGGCCGTTGCCTGGCGCGAGCCCTCGGCGGCAGCGATCAGGGTGGGAAACGCGAACGCGTTCCCGGTTGCGGCGTCCGCAGTGTCGGCCAGGACGCGCTGGTCGAGGCCAACCAGCATCATCACGTCGGCATCGATGCGTTTGCCGTGGTTCGCAAGCGCCGAACGGATGGTGTCCGTGTCGCCGGTCGCGATTGCGCCGCGGAAGGCGTAGTCGGCGGACAACAGACGCGCGCCCTGAAGCAAGCGCTGCGTATCCTGATCGAGCAGCAGGTCGATGACGCGCGCACCCCCGGCCAACTCGTCGCCGACGGTCTTGCGCGCCGCAGCGACGCCGACCGTGTTGATGAGGATGAAGCCACCGACCTGCACTGCGATCATCAGCAGCAGGAACAGCGCCAGGATGCGGGTCTGGAGACTTCGGTTGAGCATGGGAAGCGAGGGATGGCCTGCAGGATTCAGCGCCGACTCGGTCGATTGCGTTCGATCGAAATCGATGCGACGCAGAAGCTCGAGAAGTGATCCCGAGCCCAGGCCACGCCCGCACACGACACCGCGAATGCGCATCCAGCGACGTGCCGCGAATCGGCAGTCTGGCCTCGCAAAGTCGAGCCTTCGATCGGAATAACGGCGATCGTCACGGCCGTCCCCGCGCGCGACAATTGCCGCGAATCACGCATGAATGCCAAGAAAACTCAATGACTTGGAACACAACCCGGATCCCTCTGTCTTGCCCGTCGATTGCGTCCTGATGCGCTTCGGCAGGTGAGGTCCAACGGAAAGCAAGTTCCTTGCCGCTGTGTTGTAGACTCCATCCCGGTTCCCACAACCCGCGGCTCATGCAGTCCCTCTCGAAGCGTCTCCGTCGTGCGCACGCCTTCCGCGCCGCATGCGCCTTCTTTGTCTTGTGCGCGAGCGATGCGTCGTACGCGGCATGGCAATTCGACGTCGACGCGGGCTTCGTCTACGACAGCAATCTCACGCGCGCGTATGCGCCGGCCGACATCCGCGCCGACGGAGCCTTCACCCTCGATGCCGCCGCCGGATGGTTCTGGGCGCTCTCCGGCGCCGATGGCCTCACGCTCACGGGGAACGCGCGGACCGAGCTCTATCACCGCTTTCACGGACTCAATCTTCTCGACGTCGGCGCGAACGCGACTTACAAGCACAAGTTCGGCCTCGGCTACGCGGCGCCCTGGATCTCGCTGAGCGTCGCGGCAGCGCGTGACGACTATCGCGGCGATATCCGTGACGGTCGTCGCCTCGACATCCGCGCCGAGATCGGTAAGCGCTTCACGCCGGAATTCGATGCATCGTTCGGAGGCAGGTACGATCGGCGCTACGGCCGGAACGACGAGCCTGTCGTCCCGGGGATTTCCGGAAACGTGTTCGATCTCCGCGGCGAGAGCGTGTACGCGCGGGCGGGCTACGCGATCACCGACAGCGTGCTGCTCGGCGCGGAGCTTTCGGTGCGGCGCGGCGACGTCGTCGCGACGACGCGGCCCGACTTCGACATCTTCGTGGTCTCGGACGCCATCGCCGCGGATCCGACGTTCGGTCCGGACTTCTTCGCCTACCGTCTGCGCGGAACGACCGACACCGCAAAGCTCTCCGCGAGCTGGGCGCTCGACGAACGCTCATCGCTCAACGTGGTCTACGTCGAGGAGCGCACCGACGCCGCGGGAGGCATTTACTACCGCAGTCACAGCGCGAACCTGGTGTACGCGTGGCGTTATTGAAGGAGCACTCTTGATGCGCAGTGTCCTGCTGTACTCCACGGTGGTGCTCGCCATCGGCGTCGCGCGCGCCCAGACCGCCGGGATCGCAGCCTCGGTAACCGACGAAGCGGGCCGGCCGGTCGAGGACGCCGTCGTCGTTGCCGTTCCGACCGACGGCGGCGTGCGAGTGCCGCCACGCCCGCGCGAAGGCATCGTCGACCAGGTCGATCAGGAGTTCACGCCGAAGGTGACGGCGGTTCTGGTCGGCACGCCGGTAAGGTTCCCGAATCACGACAACGTGCGCCACCAGGTCTATTCGTTCTCGCCAGCGAAGCGCTTCGAGTTGCCGCTCTACGCGGGCGTTCCCGCAGAGCCGGTCGTGTTCGACAAGCCCGGCGTGGTCGTGCTCGGATGTAATATTCACGACTGGATGGTCGGATACGTTTACGTTTCGGAATCGCCCTACTTTGCCAAGACCGGCAAGGATGGCAAGGCGCTGCTCACGGAGCTGCCGCCGCGCGCATACACGCTGCGCGTATGGCACCCCCAGCTCGACGCCGCGGAGGAGACGACGCGCAAGACCGTCGATGCGCACGCGGGATCGATTGCGGTCGCCTGGACGATCAAGCTCAAGCGCGAACCGAAGGTTCGGCGCGCGCCGACTGGTGAAGGACGCACACGGTACTAGGTGGTTGCAAAGTGGTTACGGATTTGCACTGGTCGTCGCTGACCGAGCTCTCGCGGGAGTTCGCGCGCGGCGCGCTCTCCTCGCGGGAGATCGTCACCGCGTATCTTTCCCGTATCGCGGCCATGGACGAGCGAGCGCACGCGTTCGTCGACGTTTACCGCGACAGCGCCCTCGCCGCGGCGCGAGAAGCCGATCGCGAGCGCAAGGCGGGAACGCTGCGCGGGCCCCTGCACGGACTCCCGATCGCGCTCAAGGACCTCTTCCACATCCGGGGCCGCGCCACCAGCGCGGGGTCCAGAAGCCGTCCGCACGGAGTCGCCGACAACACCGCGACCGCGGTCCAGCAGTTGATCGCGGCCGGCATGATCGCGCTCGGCAAGACACATCTGGTCGAATTCGCCTTCGGTGGCTGGGGCTGCAACGAGCCGATGGGTGCGCCATGGAACCCGTGGGACACGACGACGCATCGCGTCGCGGGCGGATCGAGCAGCGGCTCCGCCGTCGCCGTCGCCGCGGCCCTGGCGCCCGCTGCAATCGGCTCCGACACGGGCGGGTCGATCCGCATCCCGGCGGCATTGTGCGGTCTCACGGGATTCAAGCCGACGTACGGCCTCATCAGTCTGGCCGGCGTGTTTCCTCTGGCCACGACGCTCGACTCGGTGGGCCCGCTCGCGCGCAGCGTCGACGACGCCGCGCTGCTCCTGACAGCGATGGCCGGACCCGATCCGCGCGATGTCGCGTCGCTCGCCGCCCCGCGCATCGACTTCGAAGCGGTGCTTGCTGCCGAGCCCGACGTGAACGGCCTGCGCATCACCGCGCTTCCCATCGAGCACTTTTCGTGGCCGGTCGAGCCCTCGGTTCTGGCCGCACGCGAGGCAGCGATCGCGACGCTCGGCGATCTCGGCGCGAAGATCGATGAAGCGCGGCCGCCGTTCGACCTCGGAGACGTCATGGTGCGTAACGGGCGCATCATCGCGACCGAGGCGTACGCGTTCCATCGGCACTATATCGCCGACGAAGCGCTGTCGATCGATCCCTGGGTGCGCAGGAGAACGCTCGGAGGCAAGGACACGAGCGCCGCCGATTACCTCGAAGAGCTTGCCGAGCGCAAGCGCTCGGCGGCCGCATTCGCTCAGTGGATGCGCGGCCGCGACGCGCTTCTGACGCCGACGCTGCCGATCACCGCGACTGCGCTCGCCGAGGTCGACGAGTCGACGACACCTCTCGCCACCTTCACGCGCGCAGTCAACTACATCGGCGGTTGCGGGCTGTCGCTACCCGCCGGATTCTCGAACGGCGGCTTGCCGATCGGAATCCAGCTCATCGGGTACGCATCGGGCGCGCCTTCCAGATGGCGACCGAATGGCACCTGCGCCGACCGGATCTGTCGAAGTGGGAGAGTGGTCGGTAAACTAGTAGTCGCCCCGGCGAAGGCCGGGGCCCAAGTTCAGTTTGCGACAACGTGGATCAACTTGGATCCCGGCCGCAGCCTGCCCCGGCGAAGGCCGGGGCCGGGATGACTAAAACCCATCAAATCCTGAACGACTCCAGCGCCTCAGGCGCGAAAAGCGCCTCGGGCTGCAGCAACCGCTTCGAGAGTCCCTGCTCGAACGAGTAGCGCAGAAACGTCGACAACGTCGCGCGGTTCTTCTCGAATCCGTAGGGCCAGAAATCCTCGCCGAGCTCGCGCCTCGTCTCCTCGACGTGTGCGATCAGCCAGGGCAGCATGACCTTGAGCGCCGCGGTCTGATAGAGATCGGCGTAGGCCTCGCGCTGCGCCAAGCAGAACGCCTTGGTCAGCGACTGCGCGATCCAGCGGTTGGACTCGTAGACCTCGCGCCGGATCACCAGCGTGTGCATGATCGGAAAGATGCCCGTGTCACGGAAGTAGCGCTTCTCGATCGGGACATAATCCTCGAACAGTCGCTTGACCTTACCGTCGCCGTTCGCGTACGACGAGGGCATGCGCGCGGTGTAGAGCGCATCGATCTCGCCTTTCGCGAGCATCGAGGACAGCGTCTGGTCCGGACCGATGCGCTCGACCCGGATCTCGGGCGGCAGATCGAGCTTGAGCTTCTCCGATCGGCCCGGCTCCTCCTCGCCGCCGCTCACGTAGGTGACGCTGTTCACCGGCACGCCGTGGTGCTCGGCGAGGATGCCGCGAATCCACACCGGCGCGGTCATCTGGTACTCGGGATTGCCGACGCGCTTGCCGATGAGGTCCTTCGGTTCGCGGACGCCGCTTGCGGCGTTGACGTAGATCGACGAGTGTCTGAAGAAGCGCGACGGGAAGATCGGGATGGCGATGAACGGTTTCGCTTCGCTGAACAGCGATACGACGTACGAGGAGAGCGACATCTCGGCGAGGTCGAACTCGCGGTGCCGCAACATGCGGAAGAACGTCTCCTCGACCGGCATGGCGAGAAAGTTGAGGTCGATGCCGTCGGGCCGGATGCGGCCGTCCTGCAACGCGCGGGTGCGGTCGTAGTTCCAGCAGGCGAAGGCGAGCTTGAGCCTGGACACGATCGATGCCTAAGTGCCGAGATTCACGTGGATGTTCTTTTCCTGGGTGAAGCTCAGGAGCTCGTCGAGACACTCCTCGCGGCCGATACCCGACTGCTTGACACCGCCGAAGGGTGCGCCGAGGTAGTGCCGTCCCGCTTCGTTGATCCAGACGTAGCCTACCTCGACGCGCATCGCGGTGCGATGCGCTTTTGCGATGTCGCGCGTCCAGATCGAGCAGGTCAGCCCGTAATCGACCGCGTTGACCGCTTCGAGCATCGCTTCCTCATCGGTCCACTCGAGAATTCCGAGCACGGGTCCGAAGATCTCCTCGTTGGCGATGCGCATCGTCGGTTTCACGTCGACGAACACCGTGGGCTCGATGAAAAGCCCGGACCTCAGTGCTGGATCGGCGGGCGGGCCGCCGCCACAGAGCACGCGCGCGCCCTCCGCGCGGCCGACTTCGATGTAGTGCAGCACGCGCTCGTACTGCGCGCGGCTCGACAAGGCGCCCATCGTTGTCGTCATGTCGGTGGGAAGACCGGGCTTGAACGCGCGGCAGCGCTCCTTGACGCTGGCAACGACGGCGGCATGGATCGAGGAATGCACGAAGGCGCGGCTGGTCGAACCGCACGACTGTCCGCACCAGGTGAAGTTCATGCCGGAGACGATCCCGGCGGCGACCGCCTCGGGATCGGCATCGGGAAACGCGATCAGCGCGTTCTTGCCGCCGAGCTCGAGCAACACCGGCTTCGTCGTTTCCGCCGCCGCGCGCATCACCGCGCGTCCGGTCGGCACGCTGCCGATCAGCGCGACCTTGGCCACGCCCGGATGCCCTGCGAGCGCGCCGCCCGCCTCGCGTCCGCCCGACACGACGTTGAGCACGCCCGCGGGCAACAGGCCGTCGACCAATTCCATCAAGCGAAGCGACGAGAGCGGCGCCTGCTCCGGCGGCTTGACGATCACGGTGTTGCCGGCGGCCAGTGGAGCGGCCGACTTGCCGGCGCAGAACATCAGCGGATGATTGAACGGGATGATGCGCACAACCACGCCGAGCGGCCCGCGCACCGAGAAGTTGAGCGCCTCGGGTCCCATCGGAATCGAGAAGCCCTTGATCTCGGTCACGAGTCCCGCAAAAAATTCCATCTGCGCCGCCGCGATGTGCGCATCGCTCACCATCTCGCGCACCGGGTTGCCGCAGTCGGCAGCGTCGATCAGTGCCAGCTCCTCGGCGTGCTCATGCAGGATCGCCGCGATCCGTTTCATGATTTTCGCGCGCTCGGAGGGCAGCACGCGCGCCCATTCGCGGAAGCCGGCCCGAGCACTCGCCACCGCAGCGTCGACGTCGGCAGCCGTTGCTTCGGCCGCGCGGCCGAGCGATTCGCCGCTGCCGGGGCTGGTGATCTCCGCATAACCGCCGGCCTGCGGCGCGTGCCAGCGGCCGCCGTAGTAGAGGTCCCGGTGCGCAGGTAAGCTCAGTGCAGTCGGCACGGTTTCACCGCGGCTCGCGGTGGAGCATGGCCGCGACATCGATGCCTGAATCGCGTCGATCGAGGACGAGTGCTCATGAGCTTCCCCGCTTCAACGCGCCCAGACGACTGACGAGCGCGTTCGCCGCGATCGCCACGAGAAAAACGACGATCAGCAGTGCGTACATCTCGGCGATATCGAAGCGCGTGTAGCTCTGGATCACCATGTAGCCGAGCCCCCGATTCGACAGCTTGGTTTCGGCAAGCAGGACTCCGATGATCGCGACGCCGAGCCCGAGCCTGAGCCCGGTAAGCATCGCCGGACGCATCGCCGGCAGATAGATCTTGGTCACCATCTGGCCGACGCCGGCGCGAAAGCTCTTGCCGACGCGTACCAGCACGGCGTCGATCTCGCGCATGCCGACCGCAGTCGAGATAGCCATCGGGAAAAAACAGGAGATCGCGCCCATCGCGATCTTGGAGCCGCCGCCGACGCCGAACCACATGATCATGATCGGGAAGAAAATGATCTTAGGCGTCGGTCCCAGATAATGCAAATAAGGCTCGAAGGCTTTGCCCAAGGTGCGGTTACCGCCCAGCAAAAGGCCGGCGGCGACACCGGCGATGCCGCCG
>VBCL01000072.1:15664-20882 GCA_005888865.1 Betaproteobacteria bacterium
ACAGGTCCGGCTTGGCGAGCAGCGTCAAGAGCGCGCGCCCGATCTTCTCGAGGCGCGGCACGACGTCGCGAAAGAGCCATCCCGACATCGCCACCGCTTCCCAGACGGCGAGGACGACGACGACGATCGCGATGCGCACGCGCATGACGCGGGTGATCCCGAAGCGCTCGCCTGTGTTCACGGAAGGACCCCCACGCTTGCGGCCTCATTGGCCAATTCGGCCGCTGCGCTGCCCCCAAAAGCGGGGGCGCAATTCGCGCCTTGGGGCGGCCCTGCGGCGCTCATCGGGCTCGACCGAGCCATCGCTCGATTCTTTCGGTGAGCAGGAAGAATCCGACACTCACCAGGATCACGAAAAAGATCGCGGCGTACATCGCCGGCAGGTCGTAGCGCTCCGCCAGCTCGTTGACGAATTGCCCGAGGCCGCCGAAGTTGATCAGGAACTCGACGCCGACGATGTTGATGAGTGCGAACATGAGCCCGAGTCGCAACCCCACGAAGATCGTCGGCAGTGCGGCCGGAAACAGGATCTTCCGGAACTGCTGCGATGGGCTCAGATTGAAGCTGCGGCCGACGTCGATCAGCGTCCGGCGGGTCCCGGAAAGCCCTTCCACGGTCTTGAGAATGGCCGGCGGGAGCCCGGAGAGGAAGCCGATCATCACGATCGTGACCGCATTGCGGCCAAAGATCACCAGGAACAAGGGGTAGAGCAGCACCAGCGGCGCGGCGGCAAGCGCCGCGATCCAGTTCTCGCAGGCGAGCCGGAGGATCTGCCATCGATACAGCAGCACGCCGAGCGAGATTCCGACGAGCGCCACCAGTGTGCCGGCCGAGAGCGCCTCGGCGGCGGTGAACAGAAAGCGCTTGAGCACGCCCTCCTCGACGATGATGCGCTCGAAGCTCAGCAGCACCGCGGAAGGCAGCGGAACGATACGGATCATCGCTTCGATGACGGCGAGCACGCCGACGAGCGTCGCCAGGCCAAGCGCGATCGGTCCCCACGTGCCGCCGGAATCTCGCGGGGTGGTCATTGGCCGCCGATCGCGCGCGACTTCACGTCGCCCGCCGTGAATGCGCTTCGGCCTCGAGCATGCCGCGGCTCGCCTCCTCGCGCAGATCGTTCCAAATCTCCCCCACGAAGGCCTGGAAGGCGACACTGCCGGCGACTTCGGAGGTACGCGGCCGCGGCAGGTCGATGGCCACCACGCGCTTCACCCGGCCCGGACGATACGTCATGACCACGACCCGATCGGAGAGCTGCACCGCCTCGGCGATGTTGTGGGTCACCAGCAGCGTCGTCTGCGCGAGCTTCTGCTGAATCTGCAGCACCTTGTCGCCGAGCAGAAACCGCGTCTGCTCGTCGAGGGCCGCGAAGGGCTCGTCCATCAGCAGTATCTTGGGTTGCGAGGCGAGCGTGCGCGCGATCGCGACACGCTGACGCATGCCGCCGGACAGCTCCGCCGGATAATGACGCTCGAAACCCTGCAATCCGACCAGTGCAAGGTATTCGCGGGCACGGGCGATGCGTTCGTCCTTCGCCTTGCCCGCGATTTCGAGCGGAAACGCGATGTTCTCGACGACGGTGCGCCAGGGAAACGTCGATTCTTCCTGGAACACCATGCCGATCGCGGGATGCGGGCCGGAGACCGTCTGGCCTTCGACGATTACGCGCCCTTCGTCGGCGTCGGTGAGGCCGCCGATGATGTTGAATACCGTCGACTTGCCGCACCCTGATGGCCCGATCACCGACAGCACCTCGCCCTGCGCCACATCGAACGAGACGTGATCGAGCGCAGTGATCGTCTCGTCGGCCGCGGCGAAGCGCTTGACGAGGCCTTCCACCCGGAGCATGGCCGAAGTCGTCATTTCAGCAATCGGAGGATCTCACCCGGCGTTCGTGTTGTTCGGGAGACATCGCGGCGTCGATTTGGGGATTCGAATGCTCCCGCGCGACAGACGCGCATGGGAGCAGAACCCCATCGGCGTGTCAAACCGCGACTTCGATCGCGCCATGAATGCCTCCCGGCACGAACGGAGCTGCACATTTACACACTGAGGGGAAATGGCCAAACTTGGTGCACGGTTGCAATTGCTGCATTGCATCAGTGCAGGGCATCGAAGCCAACCCTGGCCTCCACGTGCGACAAGGGCTTGTTCCATCTGGCATTCTTGTCGAGGCCTGTCTTGGCACAGTGCTTGTGGTACCCCACTCATCACTCCGCAGGCAGGGAGCTTTCAATAAACGCCGACACCGTCGAAGGGATTACCCGCCTCGCCGTGGCGTTGTCGCTGCTCACGTCGTACAAGATCGGCCGCGGCGGTAGCTGGCATCGGGCGCGCCAGCGCGTAGCGCGTATTCTCGCCAACGGTCCGCAAAAACAGCGTGATCCGGGCGGGCGAAGCTCCTCTCCGACACCTGGGCCCGTGCCCGAGTCGAAGCGTCAGACGTTTCGCCTGCACGTCATCGTCGCCGGATTGTGGCTAGCGCTGTCGCTCCTGCTTGTGGCCTACGCGACGATCCGCGGCGAGGTCGCCTTCGCGGAGCTCGACGGGCTGGATCTGGTGACCACATATTCCCTGGGACCGGTCGCGCCGTTACTCGATCCCTCGCGTGATTGAGGAGCTCAAAGGGTCATCGCGACGCGCGTTCCCTGATCGACCGCGCGCTTTGCGTCGAGCTCCACGGCGACATCCGCACCGCCGATCAGCTGCGGCTTGATCCCCGCGGCTTCGAGCGCCGCGACCAGCTCGCGTCGCGGCTCCTGGCCCGCACAGATCACCACCGTGTCGACGTCGAGCACCTGCGGCGCGCCGTCGACGACGATGTGCAGCCCCGCGTCGTCGATCTTCACGTACTCGACGCCCGACAGCATCTTTACGCCACGCCGGCGCAGCAGCGTGCGTCGGATCCAGCCGGTGGTCTTCGCCAGGCTCTCGCCGACCTTCGAGGACTTACGCTGAAGTAGCCAGAGCTGTCGCGGCGAACGGGGAAACGGCGATGGAACGCCGGGCTTCGCGGCCAGTTTGAGCCCGCCGCGCGTCGCGTAGTCCGAATCGATACCCCACTCGGCCCGGAACGCCGCGATCGCCGGATCGTCGGCGCGTCCGTCGCTCGCGTGTCCATCGGCCGATTCGCCCGCCGTCAGGAATTCCGCGACGTCGAAGCCAATGCCGCCGGCGCCGACGATCGCCACGCGCGTTCCTGCGATCTTTCGCCCTTCGACGATCTCGACATAACCGGCGACCTTCGGATGGTCGAGTCCGGGGATCGGCGGACGCCGCGGCACGATGCCCGTCGAAAGGATCACGTTGTCGAAGCCGCGCAACTCCTCCACGCCGGCGCGCCGATTCAGTCTCTGCTCGACACCGAGCTTCGCCAGCCGCGTTCGGAAGTAGCGCAGCGTCTCGGCGAACTCTTCCTTGCCCGGGATACGCCGCGCGAGATTGAACTGGCCGCCGATCTCCGCCGCCGCCTCGAAGAGCGTCACCTCGTGCCCGCGCTCTGCGGCGGTGACCGCGCACGCCATGCCGGCCGGGCCCGCGCCGACAATTGCGACCTTCTTTCTCGCAACGGCGGGCACGAGCGTCAATTCGATCTCGCGACATGCGTAAGGGTTGACCAGGCACGTCGCGGTCGCGCGCTCGAAGATCTGGTCGAGGCACGCCTGATTGCAGCCGATGCAAGTGTTGATCTCGTCCGCGCGGCCGAGCGCCGCCTTGCGCACGAACTCCGGATCGGCGAGAAAGGGCCGCGCCATCGACACCATGTCCGCATCGCCCCGTGCGAGGAGCGTCTCGGCGGTGGCCGGATCGTTGATGCGGTTGGTGGTAATCAGCGGAATCTTCACCTCGCCCGTCAGGCGTCGGGTCACCCATGCGAACGCCGCGCGCGGCACCATCGTGGCGATGGTCGGGATGCGCGCTTCGTGCCAGCCGATGCCGGTGTTGATCATCGTCGCACCCGCGGCTTCCACCGCCTGCGCCAGCGACACGACCTCGTCCCAGGTGCTGCCACCCTCGACCAGATCGAGCATCGACAGCCGGTAGATGATGATGAACTTCGGTCCGACGGCCTCGCGCGTGCGGCGCACGATCGCAATCGGAAAGCGCACCCGATTGAGGAACGAGCCGCCAAATTCGTCGTCGCGGAGGTTGGTCTGCGGCGCGATGAACTGATTGATGAGATAGCCCTCGGAACCCATGATCTCGACGCCGTCGTAGCCCGCTCGTTGCGCGAGCTTCGCGCAACGCACGTACGCGGCGATCGTCCGCTGGATGCCCCAGCGCGTCAGCGCGCGAGGGCGAAACGGCGTGATCGGAGATTTCACGCGCGACGGCGCGACCGACAGCGGGTGATACGCGTAGCGTCCTGCGTGCAGGATCTGCAGCGCGATCCTGCCGCCGTTGGCGTGGACTGCGTCGGTGATCAGGCGATGCTTGCTGACTTGCCATGGAAAAGAGAGCTGCGAGGCGCGCGGCTCGAGCCTGCCGGTGAAGTTGGGCGCGATGCCGCCGGTGACGATCAAGCCCGCGCCGCCTTTTGCCCGCGCCGCATAGAATGCCGCGAGCTTCTCGAAGCCGTCGGTCGCCTCCTCGAGCCCGGTATGCATCGAGCCCATGAGCACGCGGTTGGCGAGCGTCGTGAAGCCGAGGTTCAGAGGGGCGAGGAGGTGCGGGTAGGGGTTCATTCCTCGTTGCTGTTCAACTCGGCCGAGCGTAGCCGGACCAGGGGCGAGGTTAACGCATCGAGGGCTAGCCTTGTGGTAATATGGTAAGGATGTAATGCAAACGGAATCCTTACCATGGCCGTGGCCGCCATCTCGAAAATTACCGCCAAGGGTCAAACCACTGTCCCGCAAGAAGTGCGCGCCGCGCTCAAGAGCAAGCCGGGAGATATGCTCGCTTGGGAGGTCGAGCCCGACGGGCGTGTTGCCGTGCGGCGCATCCAGCCTCTGGACGTCGAGTATCTGCAGGCGGTGCAAGGCACGTTGAGCGAATGGCACACGGCTGAAGACGACAAGGCTTATGGCAAGCTTTGAACGCTTTGACGTCGTTCGTGTGCCCTTCCCGTTTTCCGACCGGCAGGCGCAAAAGCATCGTCCGGCGCTCGTCCTTTCCGATAAAGCCGCATTCAACCGACCCGCCGGCCACGGCGTCATGGCGATGATCACGTCCGCGGTCCATAGTCCGTGGCCGCTGGACGTCGCGATCGCCGACC